>JAITDM010000153.1 GCA_031282535.1 Oscillospiraceae bacterium | reverse complement strand
ATTCCTCTCCTCTTTAGTTTCCTGTTCTCTCAACCCTTTCTATTGCGGTTCTTTCCTGCCTGTTTCATCTCCGTTCTCACTCTTCGGTCTTTCAGTTTTTAAGTTAGATCAGCACTTTGCCCTTCATTCTCTCCGAGATCATCGCCTTGTATGCGCTGGACAGCGAGTCGGAGTGGCCGCTGGGCGACGCGCTGGCCGCGCTAATCGAGGAGGATCCCACGCTGTTTGATAAGCTCGTGGCCGTCATGTACGAGGACCTCGACACCTACTCCCGCTACCTGACCCGCGCGGAGTTCGAGCGGCAGTACCCGACAGGACAGCCCTTCGTGGGCGTGGGGCTCCAGGTCGACGCGACCCGCGGACCGGGCCTCTATGTCGACGTCGTCCAGCCGGGCAGTCCGGCCGACGAGGCCGGGCTCCTGGGGGGCGACCGGATCGTGCGGATCGACGGCGTCGACATCTCCCTCTTCCCGTGGCAGGCCGCCGCGGAACTGCTGCGCGGCGAGGAGGGGACATCGGTCACACTCGGCGTGCGCCGGGCGGACGAGGCGGCGGAACGCGTCTTCACAGTGGTCCGCGCCGCCCTGCAGGCCTCCAATGTCTCCTACACGGACCTCGGCGACGGCGTGGGGTATTTTGCCCTGTCCGGCTTCGGCTCGCTGGAGGATTTCGCGGCCTTCACCACCGCCTACCGGCGGATCCCCTACGAGGGGATCCGCTCCGTCATCATCGATCTGCGGGACAACGGCGGGGGCGACACCCAGGTGATGTACAACATGCTGAACGCGATGGTCCCGACGGCCGGGGAGATCCTGTTCGCCGTCGAGGGGAAGAACCGGCTCCCCGAGCTCTTCGAGTCCACCGGCGCCTGCCAGTGGACGCCCAACCAGGTGGTGGTGCTGGTGAACGAATTCACGGCCAGCGCCGCCGAGCTCTTCGCCGGTTCGCTGCAGGACCTGGGGCTCGCGACCCTCGTGGGCGCGCAGACCTACGGCAAGGGCCGCGGCCAGTATGTGTTCAACTTACATGACGACTCGGTGGCCATCGTCACGGCGCTGCGCGCCCTGCTGCCGAAACGCATGGCCTACGACGGGGAGGGCATCGCGCCGGACATCCCCGTGCCGGGGCGGCAGTCCCGCCCCTATGAGGAGACCCTGACACCCCTGTCCGCCGGCGCGGCGGTGCTGCCCACCGCCCGCTCCGCCCGGGTGCTGGGGCTGGAACAGCGCCTCGCGCTGCTGGGCTTCTTCTACGGGACGCCGGACGAGACGTTCGACGCCTACACCCGCTGGGCCCTGGGGCTCTTCCAGAAGCGCTACCAGCTGACGGAGACCGCCTACGCCGGGGTGGATACGCTCCGGGTGCTGCTGACGGAGACCGACCAGCAGCTCGCGCGCGGCCGACCCTTCGACGCCGCCTACGAGACCGCCCTGGACCTGGCCCGAGAAGCGGCGGAGAAGCCCCTATCCAAACCCCTGCCCCCCCAGTGAAACAGTTGTCGGAAATTATGAATTCTGAATTATGGATTCTGAATTCTTATTATGCATTCCATAAAATCCCAGTTAACATAATACTGTGGGACAACTTGGGGGATAATGTGTATAACTCTTGCAATCAGCGGTCCGGCGGGATGAGACGGAAGATTACCGGATATGCATGAAGAACGGCAGATCCCCGTATATCCGTTGCGGCGCTAGGGAAAGCTGGATTTTTGGGGCGGGAGGTGCGCGTGTGGTCGCATTGGAACGGATTTCGCAGTGTTATGCGCCCGGAAAGGTGCGCGCGGCGGGGGATCCGCCGCTGTACGGGCGCCGCCGGCCCGGTCCTCGCAAGATCCCGGTTTGAGAATTGTAAGACATTTGTCAGAAAGATGTCGGGTCCGCCGTAAGAATTGTGTTGTATTGTGGAGCGGAGCCGGCCCGGAGGACGACAATGCACTACCTGGACAACGCCGCGACCACGAGGCCCTGCCCGCCCGCGCTGCAGGCGGCCCTTGCGTGCATGGAGACGGACTGGGCAAACCCCGCCTCCCTGCACGAGGCCGGCCGGGCGGCGCGGCGGCGGCTGGAGACGGCGCGCGCGCAGGTGGCCGGGGCGCTGGCGGCGGCGCCGGAGGATGTAATTTTCACCTCCGGCGGCACCGAGTCGGTGCATCTCGCCCTGCGCGGCGCGGCGCAGGCGCGCCGCCGCCGGGGCCGGCACATCGTCACGACGGCGCTGGAACACCCGGCGGTGCTGAAGACGCTGGAGGCGCTGGGCGGCGAGGGGTTTGACGTCACCGTCCTGCCGCCGGCGCCGGGAGGACGGATCTCCGCCGACGCGCTGGCCGGGGCGCTGCGGCCGGACACCGTGCTGGTGTCGGTGGGTCTCGTGGCGGGGGAATTCGGCACCGTCGGCCCGGTGGCCGAGGCGGCCGCGCAGATCCGGGCGCGCGCGCCCGACGTTTTGATCCACACGGACGCGGTGCAGGGCTTTTTGAAGGTGGAGAGCCGGCCGCACGCGCTGGGCGTCGATTTGCTCAGCCTGTCCGCCCACAAGATCGGCGGGCTCAAGGGCGCGGGCGCGCTGTGGCGGCGGCCGGGGGTGCGCCTCGCGCCGGTGGTCCAGGGCGGCGGCCAGGAGGCGGGGCTCCGGTCCGGCACGGAGGCGATGCCGGCGCTGTGCGCGTTCGGCGCAGCGGCGGCGGCGCGCGCGCCGACCTGGCAGGCGGACGCGGCCCGCATGAACGCGCTGAAGGAGGCGCTGGCCGCGCGTCTCGCGGCGCTGCCGGGGGCCGTGCTGCTGCCCGGACACGACGCGCCCCACATCCTGAGCGTCTCCCTGCCCGGGTACCCCGGCGAGGTCATGCTGCGCTTTTTGTCGGACCGCGGCGTGTATGTGTCGACGGGGTCGGCCTGCCACCGGGGCCGCCGGAGCGAGGGCCTGCGCGCCCTGGGGCTGCCCGGCCCGGTGGCCGCGGGCGTGCTGCGGGTGAGTCTCTCGCCGGAGAACACGCCGGCGGACACCGAGGCCCTGCTGGCCGGCCTGCGCGCCGGTATGGCGTCTTTGGCGCACAGCGTGTGACGCGCCGCGCCGCAAAACCCCGGATGGGTTTCAGGCCCGCGCGCAAATGTGCGGCGCAAACGCGCGTTCTTCGCGCGATCATGCAAAGTCCCCGGCCCGCGCGCAAAGGAGCGTCGGTATGAGCGCTGAGCGATGCGTGCTGAGCGCTGCCCCGTCCCTCGGGAGCGGCGGCCCATGGGGGCGGAGGAATGGAAACATGGAAGAAATTTCCAATCAGACACAGGGCACCACCGACATGACGGTGGGCAGCCCCCGGCGGCACATCCTTCTGTTTGCCCTGCCGATCCTGGCCGGGAACGTTTTTCAGCAACTCTACAGCATGGTGGACGCGATTGTCGTGGGCAAGGCCGTGGGCGGGATGGCGCTGGCCGGCGTGGGAACCACGGTGCCCATCGTCACACTGATCACATCCCTGTTTGCGGGCATGGGGCTCGGCGCCTCCGTGCTGCTGTCGCAGTTTTACGGCGCGGGGGATCTGGACAAGGTGCGCCGGCTCGTCTCGTCCGTCTATTCGCTGCTGCTGCCGATCATCGCGGTGCTGACGGCCGTGAGTCTGCCCCTGGCCGGCGTGCTGCTGCGGCTGCTCCATGTGCCGCCTGGGGACACCTTCACGATGGCCCGGCTGTATATGATGATTGTCATCCCCGGGTTTCTCGGTTCCTTCGGGTTCTATTTAAACGCCGGGATTTTACAGAGCATGGGCAATTCGACGGTCCCCTTTCTCTTTTTGTGTCTCGCCTGCGGGATGAACATCGTGCTGGATCTGGTCTTTGTCTTTCTGTTCCACTGGGGGGTGGTCGGCGCGGCCATGGCCACCGTCATCAGCGAGACCTTCTCGTGGGTGGTGGGCGTCGTCTATATCAACCGGCGGTATTCGTTTCTGCATCTCACGCTGCTGAAGTTCGACGTGGACAAGAAGCTGCTTGTCCATGTGGCGCGCGTCGGCCTGCCCACCGGCATCAGCCAGTCGCTGTTCTCTCTGGGCAACGTGTTCATGCAGCGGCTCATCAACGAGTACGGCACGCTGTTCATGGCCGGATTCACCGGCGCCAACCACTTAAACACCTTTGCCACGATGCCTATCCAGAGCATAGACACGGCCGTGACCACCTTCACCGGCCAGAACATTGGGCAGGGCCGTCTCGACCGCGTGCGGCGCGGGCTGCGGGCCGGGCTGCTGATGGCCGGCGGCTACGGGGCGGTGATCGGCGTGCTGGCCCTGCCGTTCGGCGGGGATCTCATGAGCCTGTTTGTCAACGAGGAGAGCGTGATCCGTGTGGGCGTCGTCTTTTTGCGGACGGTGCTGCCGTTCTTTGTGCTGCAGGCGGTGCTGTATGTCCTCAACGCCGTGCTGCGCGGCAGCGGGCGGGCCGTGGTGCCGATGGTGTCGATGCTGGTGTCGATGCTGCTGGTGCGCGTGCTCTCCGCCTATTCCCTGGCGGCGGTGTTCGGTGCGGACTCCATGTTCTACTCCTACGGCCTCGGCTGGGCCGCCGGCATTGTGATTTCAGCCGGCAGCTATCTCTATGTCCGCCGCCGCATACGGGGCGTCCCCCAAAAACGGCCTAAAATGTGACAAAATCGCGCAAAAAGGATTGCATAGAAGGGATTTCCATGATACAATAACTCTGTTCTCGGCAAAAATCGGAAGGAGTGGAAGTACATGGATGGCAGAAAATTTCTTCGGGTCACAGGCATCCTCATGATCATCGGCGGCGCGCTCAGCCTCCTGCTCGGCTTCATCGCTCTGTTCGGCAGTCTCGTCGTCGACCTTCTGGGCGGGAGCGGACTCCTCGTGGCGGCGACGATCTTGATCCTGATCGGCGGCGCGGTCGAGCTGGTGGCCGGCATCTTCGGCGTGCTGTACGCCGAACGGCCGGACAAAGCGCAGACCTGCATCGTCATGGGCATCATCGTGACGGCGCTCTCCTTGGTGAGCAACGTCCTCAACTTCAGCGTCCAGAGCCTGGTGCTCGGTCTGGTACTCCCGGTGCTGTACCTGGTCGGCGCGTTCAAGAACAAGCAGGCCGCCGGGGGCTGACACGGGGCCGGTTCATTTTCCTCTCCCGCTTTGAAAAACGAAAGCCCACAGGGCTTGAAAATCGGGGATTTCAAGCCCTGTGGGCTTTAGACGAAAAGGGGACGGTTCATTTTCGTCCTGTTTTCGGCGCACCACATCGCTGCGGAGGGATGGATCATGTCCAGGACGACCAGGCGCGCGGGCGCTGCGGGGATCTATCACGTGCTGATACGCGGCATAAGCCAACAAAACATGTTTGAAGACGACGACGACCGCGCATTCTTTCTTCGCAAGATCAAAGAGATCAAGAGGCCCTGCGGCGTCACTTTGTTTGCGTACTGCCTCATGGGCAATCACGTGCATCTTCTCCTGCGGCAGGGCGACATGCCTCTTGGGACTTTCTTCAAACGGCTCGGGGCGGCTTACGTGTACCGGTTCAATCACAAATACGGCCGCAGCGGCCCTCTGTTCCGGGACAGGTACAAGAGCGCGCCTGTGGAGGACGGCGCCCATTTTCTGGATGTCGTCCGCTACATCTTCCAAAGCCCCGTGCGCGCGAACCTCTGTCGGCGGCCCGGCGAGTACCGGTGGAGCAGCTACGCGTCGCTGGACGGGCGGGACAGCGTCGTCGACGGCGCCGCGCTGTTTGCCCTTGTGCCCGCAGCCGGGCTGAGGGCGCTTGCGGATCAGCCGTCGGCGCTCGAACCCTTCGCCTCCCAAGCCCGCGGGCGGAAGCCGCGGCACTCCGACGAGGAGGCGATCGTCCTGATGGCGGCGGCCGGCGGGGCCGCCTCCGCCGGCGGGTTTCAGGCCCTCGCATCGGAGCGGCAGCGGCAGGTCGTCTCCGTACTGCACGGGCAGGGGGTATCCATCCGCCAACTGTCGCGCCTCAGCGGACTCAGCAAGGGAATCATCGAACGCTGGTTGAAGGATTAAGAGGGTGGGATCCCATA
>JAITDM010000078.1 GCA_031282535.1 Oscillospiraceae bacterium | reverse complement strand
CAGGGCGAACATTGCCTTTTTCAATATCCGCATAGCCCTTTTCAAGTTCAGCGTGAAATTCATTCTCGGTAAGCATAGATACATCAAGCGGATGTGAAGCAGGGAGCGTTACATCAAACGGCATTCCGCGGCGCAATACAACCTGTTTCAAAAACATGCCTACTGCGTTTGACATGGGAATTCCAAGCTGTGTCAAAATCATTTCCGCGTTTTCTTTCAAATCCGGCTCAATCCTGACATATAAATTTGTACTTTTACTCATAGCAAAACACCTCGCTATGATTATACCCGATTGTGCGGACAATAGCAATACATAAATAAAATATTTTTCAAAGGCGGAGATACCGAGGAAACGCTTCGTCTTCGAGAACGCCTTCGCGTGGGATGCCATTGCACGCACCCCGGGATGCCGGGGTGTGGACCGGACGGTCCGGGCTCCCGGCATCGCACCGCCGCCATCGTGTCGCGGCCCGCGACACAATTTCAAGTGCCTATGTTGCGCGAACCCTCCGTACGGGACGCCGCCCTCGGCGTCCCGTATTTTACACCACACGGACATATGGCAAATGAACCTGCGAGAAGATTCCGGATGCAAATCCCCAGGCATTCCCGGCGGGACGCCGCCTCTTTTCTGTCTTTTACCGCGATTTTACGAAGATTTTTCCTTCCTTTACAAACATTTTTCACAGCCATGCAGGACAGGCCGCCCGCGTGCGTAATACAATGGTCCCGGGGTAAAAGCCCCTGCGCGTGAAAACGCACAACAGGGCGAATCCCGATTCGCTCTTACGGACGTGGAACACGCCCCGCGTGCGAAAACGCGGCGAAACATGCAAGAAATGTTTGAGAAGGAGGAATTTTCTATGGTGTTCCCACAGCCCGGGCGGGCGCGTGAGGTGTGGCGCCGGCGTGTGGGCGGCTTGCTGTTGGCCTTGCTGCTGGTGCTGGGCCTTTGTCCCAGTCTGGCCGCCGGCGTCGGCCTGGCGCCGGTCTACGAGGGGCTGCACTACGGGGCGGAGACCATCCTGAATGGCGAGGCACAGAACGTCAACGCCTTCGTCATCCGGGTGGAGGCGGACGACGACTCTCTCAAAGTCGTCGCCGGCACCCCAAACGACGCGCCCCTCGTGCCCGGACTCTGCCAGACCACCTCCGGCCACGCCATGGCCGCCGCGCTGAACGGCAAAAATGTCCTGGCGGCGGTCAACGCGGACTTTTTCAACATCGGCGACGCCACAAAGATCCAGCCGACCGGCCTCACGGTCAAGGACGGTGCGCTGCTGGTACCCTACAACACCGGGAGCGGCCGTTCCTTTTTCGGCGTTCTGAAGGACGGCGCCCCCGTCATCGGCGACGAGGCGTTCTACAACACGGTCCGGGACGATCTGGCCCAGGCCGTGGGCGGCTCGGACTGCCTGGTCCGGGACGGCGTGGTGCAGATCTTCTCCAATGAGACCGTCCGCCACCCCCGCACGGCGGTGGGCATCACGGCCGACGGCGACATCCTGCTGGTGGTGGCCGACGGCCGGACCGCGATCTCCGCCGGCCTCTATCTGGGCGAACTGGCGGTCTACATGCACAGCCTGGGCGCGGTCGAGGCGCTGAACCTGGACGGCGGCGGTTCCTCCGCCTGTGTCGTCAAAGATCCGGCCACCGCGCAGTATCTCGTCAAGAACAACCCCTCCGACGGCACGGAGCGCCCGGTGGGCGACACGCTGCTGGTCGTTGACACCGACAGCGACAGCTTCGGCGTGACCCTGGATCTCGACGCCGACGGATATTACTTGGTCAGAACCCCCGCGGACTTTGCGCAGATCGCCCGCGCGCCCGGCGCCAACTTCCGGTTGGCCCATGACCTGGACCTCCAAGGCGGCGCCATCGCGCCAGTTCCCCTCTTCGGCGGCGATTTCGACGGCGGCGGCCACACAATCTCCCATCTGAAAGTCAACGCCGGCGCCGGCGCGTACGCGCTGTTCACGCAGCTGGGCGCACGGGGCGTGATCCATGACCTGAGCCTGATCGACGTGGACATCACTGCGGCCGCCAGCCGGACCGCCGCGCTGGTGGGCAGCTGCGCCGGCACCGTCCGGGACGTCACGATACAGGGCAGCATCGCCGGCGACAGACAGGTGGGCGGCCTGATCGGATACCTGGAAAACGGCGGGCGGCTCCTGCACTCCGCCGCCGGCGTCAGCGTGACCGGCACCTACAGCCTCGGCGGCCTGGTGGGGGAGATGACAGACGACACGCTGGTGGACGGCTGTTATGTCCACGCGCGGGTCCTGGGCGGGGATCGCGTGGCCGGGGTAGCCGGCACGGCCCTTTCGGACCAGACCCACAATTCCGACATCCGCAACTGCATCGTCACCGGGGAGATCCGGGGCGCCATTGAGCCGGGCGGCGTCGGCGGTCTGCTCAAGATCGGCGTGGAACACTGCCTCGTCCGGGATGTGCACATCACCGCCACCAGCACGGCGGCGGTCGGCAGCGGGAACGTGGCCGGCCTGTTGGGCGCCTGGGTCAACGGCGCCCAGCCCTATCGGTACAATGTCGTTCAGTCCGGCAGCATCACCAAGACGGCGGCCTGTGAGGCGCACCGCATTGGCTATCAAACTACCAATAAATCCCAAAATTATGTGAGCGTCGCCGTTACCATCGACGGCCAGCCCGAGACCGGCGGGGCCCACAACAACAACATCGGCGCGGACGTGGACGAGGCGCAGCTCACGTCCCGGGCCTTTTACGAGAACCTCGGGTTCGACTTCGAGACCGTCTTCGCGTGGGACGAGACCGCGCGCACCCCGGTGCTGCGGGGCGTGGCGCAAGATGTCACCCCCGACGCCGCCGGCGGTATCGGCCTGACACAGGACAGCGACGGTTACTATCTCATCCGGACCGCCGCGGACTTCGGCGGCATCGCCAAGGCGCCGCTGGAGAACTTCCGGCTGGCCGGCGACATCGACCTGACCGGCGCCGTGCTCACCCCCGTCGCCCTGTTCGGCGGCCGGTTCGACGGCGCCGGTCACACGCTCTCCCATCTGACGGCGGACGGCGGCGGCGAGCCCTGGGCGCTGTTCTCCAACTTGCAGGCGGGCGGCGTGATCTCCGACGTGCGCTTTTCCGACGCGCACGTGCGCTCCACCTCGTCCTCCTACACGGCGGTTCTGGTGGGGAACTGCTACGGCACGGTGGAGGACGTCACGGTCACCGGCGAGATCCGGGGCCGGGACCGCGTGGGCGCCATCGCCGGCAACCTGCAAAACGGCGGGTACATCCGCCGCTGCGCCGTGGGGGCGGATGTGATCGCCACCGGCAGCCGCGCGGGCGGCGTCGCCGGCTTCAGCGACGGCGGCATCGCGCGCTGCTATGCCCATGTGAAGGTGCAAAGCGACGTCTACGCGGGCGGCATCGCCGGGTACACCGACGGCGACAGCGCCGACCGCTATGTGCAGGACTGCATCGTATCGGGCGCGGTGACCGCCCGGGTGGAGGCCGGCGGCGTGGCCGGTCTGCTCAAGATGTACACCCATCACAACATCGTTCGGACGCTGGACGCCACCGCCACTGGCACCGGCGCCGTCACCGGCGGGAACGTGGCCGGCCTGCTGGGCGCCTGGAAGGACAACCCGACGGCGGTCACCCGCAACGTTGTCCTCTCGGGGAGTGTGACCAGCGTCCCCCCGGACAGCGGCAGCCGCGTGTGCTATGACGGGGGCAACTGCAACTTCTCGGAGAACTATGTGAACCCCGCCGTCACCGTGAACGGGCAGCCGGTTTCGGGCGGTACGGACACAAACCGCCACGGCGCGGACGCGGACGCGGCGCAGCTCACGTCCCGGGCCTTCTACGAGGGGCTGGGGTTCGACTTCGAGAACGCCTTCGCGTGGGATGCCATTGCACGCACCCCGGTACTCCGGGGTGTGGACCAGACGGTCCGGGCCCCCGGCATCGCACCGCCGCCGCCGCCCGCCCTGACGCTCATACCCGACCGGGACAGCGTGCGGCGCGGGGAGCGTTTCTCCGTGGCCGCCGGGTTTGACGTCACCGCCGTCAGCAACGCGGCGGCGCTGACCTTCACCTTTGACAGCGAGAAACTCGCCTACGAGGGCTTCGACCCCGCGCCCGGCGTGACGGTATTGCGCGAGGACGCGGCGGAGGCGGGCGGCGCGGTGACGCTCACGCTGGGCCTCTTTGACGGCTATGCGGCGCGCGATTACGGCCGCGCGCGCTTCACGGCCCGGCAGGATCTCGCGGCCGGCGCGGAGATTGCCCTGCACGCGGACTATGTGGTGTGGACGGAGGCGGGGAAGGTCGTCCTGTCCGCGGACGCCGGCGCGGTGGTCCGGGGCGGCGTGCCCGGGGACGTGAACGGCGACGGCGGCGTCTCACTCCTGGATCTCTCCGACCTGATCGACGCCTTCGGGCACACCTCCGACGACGCCGATTGGCTCCTCTATGCGGCCTACGACGAAAACCGCAGCGGCGACATCGACATCTACGACATCGCCTGCATCGCACGGCGGATTGTCAGTGAACAGTGAACAGTCTTGCGACATTCCTGCATCGCACGGCTTGCCTGCGTGTTTGGACCACCCCCAGGTTCTGTGACATTTTGTTTACACCAAACAGGGCTGCCTTCCACTGGCTCCAGTGGAAGGCAGCCCTGCAAAAACGCTCCACAATATCAACACCGGGAGCAAAGATATTTCTATTATTTTTTCGCGCAACTTTTTCGATTTATCTCCAATTGCCCACACCTTGACTTCTTTTCTATACAACAATATCATCCGACCGAGCATCAATGCAAAAAGAATCAACAGACTCAAAATCGTCAATCGTTATCCTGCTGTGAATCCGGTTCTTTAACTGCGCAATCTCCATTTCCATTATCCCCTTTTTAAAGCAACAGCAAGCTTTCACACATCAACAAAGCGTCCAAACGGCCAAAAACTGTGCAAAATATCCAACACCAATATATCACATTTCACTTTTCATGTCAATCTCCTTGTCTCAATCCCTCCCACCCGCGCTGGCGGCTTCCGCTGTCAGGCGGCCAAACAGAGCCTGGCTGCTTGCCTCCTCCAGGGCGAGCTCGGGGTGCCATTGGACAGCCCAGACAAAGCGGCGGCCGGGGAGGACGGCGGCCTCGACGAGGCCGTCCTCCGCGTGGGCCGCGGGGACAAAGCCGGGGGCGATCGCTTTGACGCCCTGGTGGTGATAGCTGTTCACCGGCAGCGGACCGGCGCCGAGCAGCTCCCGCAGCGGGCCGCCCGGCGCCAGTGTCACCCGGAGCGCCGCGCGGTCGTACGGCGGCCGCTGCTCGTGGCACACGGCCCCCGGGCGCTGCACAGGGAGATCCTGGTACAGCGTGCCCCCGAGCAGAACGTTGAAAAGCTGGAGCCCGCGGCAGATGCCCAGCATCGGCCTGTCCGCCGCAAGGGCCGCCGCAAACAGACGCGCCTCCATCTCGTCGCGCATCGCACAGACCGGCCCGCAGTGGGCCGCGGTCTCCTCGCCGTAGCGGCCAGGGTCCACATCGTGGCCGCCCGGGAACAAAAACCCGTCGCACAGACCCAGGATCTGCGCGAGGGACGCCTCGTCGCTCGTCAGCGGCAGCACAAGGGGCAGCCCGCCGGCGCGGGCAATGCCCTCCAGATAGCCCGGCAGCATCCACAGACTGTCCCGCGTTTCATCCCAGAGCGGCACCACGCCGATCTGCGGTTTCCCCATCGTGCCCTCGCCCCCTCCGCCTGTCATTCCGCCGTTTCTCGTTTTTGAGAAACGGCGGAAGTCTTTGTCATTCAGCGGGTTCGCCGGCCAGGGCCTCGCGCACCAGGCGGTTTATGAGCTGCGGGTCGGCCTTGCCGCCGAGGGCGCGCATCGTCTGGCCCACCAGGAACCCGAAGGCCTTCTCCTTGCCGCCCCTGTAGTCCTCGACGGACTTGGGGTTGTCGGCCAGCGCCTTTTCGACGGCCGCGCGCACGAGGTCCGGGTCGCCGACGAGGAGCAGTCCCTGCGCCTTCACGTAGGCCTCGGGGTCCACGTCGTGGAAAAATACCTGTTCGAGCACCTTCTTGCCCACGGTGCGGTTGATCTGCCCCCCCTCGATCAGGCCGATCAGCGCGGCCAGCTTCGCGGGGTCCAGCGTCAGATCCTCCGGCAGCAGGCCGCTGTCGCCCGTCATGCGCATGATGTCCGTCATGATTAGGTTCGCCGCCGCCTTGGGACGGCCCGTGCGGGCCGCCGTCTCCTCAAAGAGACGCGCCCACGCCCGCTCGGAGGTGAGCTGCCGCGCGTCGTACTCGGGCAGACCGAAGTCCGCCCGGTAGCGCCGGCGCTTGTCCTCCGCCAGCTCGGGCATCTCCCGGCGGACCCGCTCGATCCACGCGTCGTCGATGTGCACGGGCAGCAGATCCGGCTCCGGGAAGTAGCGATAGTCCTGGGCGTTCTCCTTCGAACGCATCGCAAAGCTCGCGTCCTTGTTGTCGTCCCAGCGGCGCGTCTCCTGACGCACCCGCCCGCCGGCCTTCAGCACCTCGATCTGCCGCTTCGTCTCGCTCTCGACGGCCCGGGCAATGGCCTTGAAGGAGTTCATATTCTTCATCTCGGTGCGGGTGCCAAGTTCGGCCTGGCCCTCGGGGCGCACCGACAGGTTGATGTCCGCGCGCATCGAACCCTCCTGCATCTTGCAGTCGGAGACGCCGAGGTAGAGCAGGATCTCGCGCAGCTTCTCGAGGTAGGCGACGACCTCCCCGGCGCTGCGGAAGTCCGGCTCGGAGACGATCTCCAGCAGCGGCACGCCGCAGCGGTTGAAATCCACCAGCGTGCAGTCCTCCCACGGGTCGTGGATCAGCTTGCCCGCGTCCTCCTCCATGTGGATCTCGTGGATGCCGATCGTCTTCCCGCCGCCGATGTCCAGCGCGCCGTCGCGGCAGATCGGCAGGTAGAGCTGCGACACCTGGTAGGCCTTCGGCAGGTCGGGGTAAAAGTAGTTCTTGCGGTCAAATTTGCCGCGCCGCGTGATGTCGCAGCGCAGCGCCAGCCCGGTGCGCACGGCAAATTCCACCACCGTGCGGTTCAAAACGGGCAGCGTGCCCGGCATCCCGGTGCAGACCGGGCAGACATGCGTGTTCGGCTCGCCTCCGAAGTCGGTGACGCAGCCGCAGAAGATCTTGGAAGCCGTGGACAGCTCCACGTGGACCTCGAGTCCCGCCACCATCTCGTAATTCACGCGCGCGCCTCCTCTACCGTGGGTTGCACCTGCAACCCACAACCCAAATCCTTGTTTTTTGTGGCCGCTTCGCGGCCACAAGGTACTGAGGGCCTGTTCGGCCGTTCTTTGTGAAAATTCGTCTCCGCCTGGAACGCGGCGGCCGCCCGAAAGAGCGTCGCCTCGTCGAAGGCGCGCCCGATGAGCTGCAGACCCACCGGCAGCCCGCCGGCAAAGCCGCAGGGGATCGTCACCCCGGGCAGCCCCGCCAGATTGACCGAGACCGTGTAGATGTCCCCCAGGTACATCTTGAGCGGGTCGTCGATGTTCTCGCCGATCTTGTAGGCCGTCGTCGGCGCGTTGGGGGAGAGGATCATGTCGCACTGCGTGAACACGCGGCCGAAGTCCCGCTGGATCAGCTCGCGCGCCTGCATGGCCTTCTTGTAGTAGGCGTCGAAGTAGCCGGCGCTCAGCACAAACGCGCCCAGCATGATGCGGCGCTTCACCTCCATGCCGAACCCCTCGCTGCGGGTGCGCAGGTAGAGCTCCTCCAGGCTCTCCGCCCCGGCGCCCGCGAAGCCGTACTTGACGCCGTCGTAGCGCGACAGGTTGGAGCTCGCCTCGGCGCAGGCGACCACGTAGTAGGCGGGGATCGCGTACTCGACCAGCGGCAGCGCAACGTCGACAAGTTCCGCCCCCATCGCCGCAAAGGTCTGCGCGGCCGCCCGCACCGGCGCGGCCACGGCCGGGTCAAGCCCCTCGCCGAAGTAGTTGGCCGGGACGCCGATCCGCAGCCCCCGGACGCCGGCCGGCGCCTCCGCCTCCGGCGGGCGGGCGACGGAGGTGGAATCCCGCTCGTCGCGGCCCTCGATCAGCCGCAGCGCGGCCGCGCAGTCGAGGATGTCGCGCCCGATCGTCCCGATCTGGTCGAGGGAAGAGGCGTAGGCGATCAGCCCGTACCGGGACACCGCCCCGTAGGTGGGTTTGACGCCGCTGACGCCGCAGAAGGCGCAGGGCTGGCGGATCGACCCGCCCGTGTCGCTGCCGAGGGCGTAGAAGGCCTGTCCCGCCGCGACGGACGCCGCCGACCCGCCCGAGGACCCGCCGGGGACGCGCGCCGTGTCCCACGGATTGCGCGTGGGGCCGAAGCGGGAGGTCTCGGTGGAACCGCCCATCGCGAATTCGTCCAGGTTCGTCTTGGCCACCAGCACGGCCCCGGCCGCCAGCAGCCGCTCGTACACGGTGGCGTTGTACGGCGGGCGGAAGGACTCCAGCATCTTCGAGCCGCAGGTGGTCGGGATCCCGGCGGTGCAGATGTTGTCCTTGATCACCATCGGCACGCCGGCGAGCGGGGAGAGCGCCTCTCCCGCGTCGAGACGCGCCTGCACGGCCCGCGCCGCCGCGAGCGCTTCCGCCTCCAACACGGTGACGCAGGCGTTCAGCGCCGGCTCCGTCTCCGCGATGGCGCGCAGCGCGTGGCGCGCGAGCTCCTCGCAGCCGATCCGCCTCTCGCGCACCATCCGTCCGACTTCCAGCGCGGTGTGGTCTCTCAAATCCATCCGGCACCCCTCCTAACGTGGGTTGCAACTGCAACCCACAACTCAAATTTTTGTTACCTTGTCGCCGCTTCGCGGCGACAAGGTACTATTCCACGGTCTTCGGGACGACAAAGCAGCCGCCCTTTTGGCGCGGCGCGTTGCCCAGGATCGTCTCGCGCGCGGCGCTGGGGCGCGCGGCGTCCTCCCGAAAGACATTTTCATTTGCCAGTGGGTGCGACAGCCCCTCGACGCCCTCCGTGTCGAGGGCCGACAGCGTCTGCATATACCCCAAAATCTTCCCCAGGTCCTCCCTCGCCGCCGCCTGCTCCGCCTCCGTCAACCGCAGCTTCGACAACTCTTCCAAGTATTGTATCAATCCATCATCGATCGTCATCCCCAAAAAACCTCCTTACATCATCTCTCGTGAATTCTCAATTCTCCATTCTCAATTCTCAATTGTCTCCTCACGGGACAAGCCGCGTGGTATCG
>JAITDM010000124.1 GCA_031282535.1 Oscillospiraceae bacterium | reverse complement strand
CTTTCCTCGCTCCCGATATGGCGCCGGACGGGCAGGCTTTTTTACATAATCCGCATCCGACGCATGTGTCCGCAAGGACCGCGTAGGAGAGCAGCTCCTTGCACACGCCGGCGGGACAGCGTCTCTCAACGATATGCGCCACGTATTCGTCTTTGAAGTAGCGCAGGGTGGAGAGCGCCGGGTTGGGCGCCGTCTGACCGAGACCGCAGAGCGAGTTCATCTTCACGTGGTAACAGAGCTCCTCGAGTTTGTCCAGGTCGTCCATCTCTGCTTTACCATCCGTGATGCGTTCGAGTATCTCAAGCATACGGCGCGTGCCGATCCGGCATGGCGAACATTTGCCACAGCTCTCGTCGACCGTGAACTCGAGGAAGAATTTCGCGATGTCGACCATGCAGTTGTCCTCGTCCATGATGATCATGCCGCCCGAGCCCATCATCGAGCCGATGGCCGTCAGCGTGTCGTATTCGATCGGCGTGTCGATCATCGAGGCGGGGATACAGCCGCCGGAGGGGCCGCCGGTCTGCGCGGCCTTGAAGGCCTTGCCGTTCGGGCAGCCGCCGCCGATCTCCTCCACCACCTCGCGCATCGTGGTGCCCATGGGGATCTCGACGAGACCGGTGTTCACGATCTTGCCGCCCAGGGCGAACACCTTTGTGCCGGCGGAACGCTCGGTGCCGATGGCGCGGAACGCCTCGGCGCCGTTGTTTAAAATCCAGGAGATGTTGGCGTATGTCTCCACGTTGTTCAGGATCGTGGGTTTGCCAAACAGCCCCTTCACGGCCGGGAAGGGCGGGCGCGGCCTCGGTTCGCCGCGGTGCCCCTCGATGGAGGTCATGAGGGCCGTCTCCTCGCCGCAGACAAAGGCGCCGGCGCCGAGGCGGATCTCCAGGTCGAACGAGAAATCGCTGCCGAAGATGTGTTCACCCAGCAGCCCGTATTCCTTGGCCTGAGCAATGGCGATCTTGAGCCGTTCGACGGCGATGGGATATTCGGCGCGCACGTAGATATAGCCCTGGTTTGCGCCGATGCAGTAACCGGCGATGGCCATGGCCTCGATGACGCTGTGCGGGTCCCCCTCCAGGATAGAGCGGTCCATAAAGGCGCCGGGGTCGCCCTCGTCGGCGTTGCAGCAGACGTATTTTTGGCCAGGCGGCTGTTTGAAGGCGAATTCCCACTTGAGGCCGGTGGGGAAGCCGCCGCCGCCGCGCCCGCGCAGGCCGGACTTTTTGATGGTCTCGATGATCTCGTCGGGGGTCTGCTCGGTGAGTGCGCGGCTGAGGGCCTGGTAGCCGTCAAACGCGATGTACTCGTCGATGACCTCCGGGTTGATCACGCCGCAGTTGCGCAGCGCGATGCGGAGCTGCTTTTTGTAAAAACCCGTCTCGTTCAGCGACTTGATCTCGCTGCCCTGTACTGTCTCTTGGTACAGCAGGCGGCGCACGACGCGGCCCTTTAAGATGTGTTCTTTGACGATCTCCTCCGCGTCGCTCGGTGTGACGCGGGAATAAAACGAGCCCTCCGGGTAGACGACGACGATGGGGCCCAGCGCGCACAGACCGAAGCACCCGGTCTTGATGACGCGCACTTCCTTCTCGAGGCGGGCCGCCTGCAGGTGTTCCTCCAGCGAGGCGATGATCTTTTCGCTGCCCGACGAGCTGCAGCCGGTGCCGGCGCACACCAGAATGTGGCTTCTGACAAGTTCCATGGCATATCCCTCCCATGCCGCTTGGCATGATGTTGTCCCCCTTGTTTTCCGGGGAAAAACCGGCGCGCCTCACCCGCGGCGGGCCGCCGGAGCGGGGCTCACTGGTTGGCGCCGATCGTGTACTCCATCTTGACGCGGCCGTTCACAATGTGCTCCGCCACGATCTGCGAAACTTTCTCCGGCGTCATGTTCACGTAGGTGACCTTCTCCTCGCCGGGGACAAAGACCTCGACGATCGGCTCCAAGCGGCACACGCCGATGCAGCCGGTCTGCGTGACGGTCACCCGTTCGGAAAGACCGCGCCGCTGGACCTCTTCGAGGCAGGCCGCCAGCACCGGGCGGGCGCCGGCCGCAATGCCGCAGGTGGCCATGCCCACGACGAGGCGGGTGTTGTTTTCGCCGCTGTCCCGGAGCGCTCCGATCTGGGCGCGCGCTCTGTCGCGGATGGCGTTTAGTTCTGCCAAGGTTTTCAATGCCGACAACTCCTTATATATATTCCTGTATTTTCCTGCCGCTTCCCGAATACGCCGGAGCCCGCCGCCGCGGTTCAGCCGGCGAGGTTTTCCCGCAGGAACTCCGACAGCCAGACTAACACGTCCGGGCTGTCGAGCGGCACATCCGCCAGCGTGTCCCGCAGGGTGCGGGTGTCCAACGAGAAGTCGACGCCGCCTGCGCGGTGCGTGTAAAGGAAATCCACCTGCGGATGGCCCTGCACCAAAGTGACCAGCGTACCCGGCATGTCGCCGACAGGCGGCGTGTCGATGTGGCCGGACACAAAAACGGCGGTGACGCATGTCCCGACGCCCACGGCGCTCTCGATGGAGAACCGCCCGCCGGTCTGTTCGGCGGCCATCTTCCAAAAGGGAAGTCCCAGCCCCACCGGGCGCGTGGTGCGGGTGGTGGTGAAGGGGTCCGCCACCGTGGGCAGGATGTCGGGCGGGATGCCGCGGCCGTTGTCCCGGATGACGACGGTCAGCAGGCCCGCTTCCTCGACGAGGGAGATCTCGACGAGAGAGGCCCCCGCCGTCAGGCTGTTTTCCGCGATGTCCAGGATATGGAGCGAGAGTTCTTTCATCGGCTTACATGTATTTGTCTAAGATGGTGTCCACGTCGTCTGGCACGAGCCGGCCGTAGACGTCGCCGCCCACGACGATGACGGGGGCCAGACCGCACGCGCCGATGCACCGGGTGGCGTCGACGGAAAATTTGCCGTCCGGCGTGACAGCGCCGGCCTTGCAGTCGAGCTTGCGTTCGACACGGGCCAAAATCTCGCCCGCGCCCCTGACGTAGCAGGCGGTGCCCAGGCAGACGTTGACCTCGATCTGGCCCTTGGGGTTCAGGGAGAACTGCGTATAGAAAGAGGCGATTCCGTAGACCTCGGAGAGCGAGAGCCCCAGTTCCTCGGCCACTTTGATCTGGACTTCTTCCGGCAGGTATCCGTAGATCTCCTGCGCCCCCTGCAGCACCGGCATGGCGGCGCCGGGCTGCCCCTTGTGGCGCGCGATGACGTCCATCAACCGCTGTTCCTGCTCCGCCGTCCCGGTGAAGGGAACAACGGTCTTTGTGTTCGGCATGGTGTGAGCCTCCTTATCTGCGTTTCGCTGCGTCGCCCACCCCCGTCGCCCGCTCCCAAGACCCGGTCGGGGGCTTTTTGGGAGAAAAAGGGGGTTGTTAGACAAATAACGATCTCCAATTGCTAATTATACCATAAGACCGGGGACAATGCTATAGGCGGCCGCAATTTTTTTGAAAAAAATGTGGCCAAATGGGCGGCGCTCGCGC
>JAITDM010000103.1 GCA_031282535.1 Oscillospiraceae bacterium | reverse complement strand
CGGCGCGGGCGCGGACAGGTCGGTGAGCAGCCCGGCGTAGGTCGGCAGGGCGCTCTCGTCGGCCAGCAGCGAGGGCACAAACGCGCCTTCCGTGCCCGCGGCCTGGAAGGCCTTCAGCTCCCGCAGAAGCGCTTTCGTATACACGTAGGCCTCCTCAGAGATGGCCTTCGAGATGTCCGTGGCCTTCTTCTGGGCCAGGGCCGGGTTGTGTTCGTAGATCTCCACCATGGCGGCGTCCACGTCGGCCTGCTGCGCGATGAGAGATTTCTGATACCGCTCCCAGAAGGCCTGCACGCCGGCGCCGTAGCGCGTGCGGAGTTCGCGGGACCCAAGCTCGGTGACGCCACGCGGGCCCTTGCAGAGCGTGTAGAGCTCGCGGAACACCCAGTACACGGAGTTCGCGTCAGGGTCTGCGTCGCTGTAAGCGGCGGTGTCGGGCTGGCCGTACATCTCGTAGGTCTCGGTCACCAGGGCGCCGTAGAACGGGAGGTACACGCCGAACTCGGGCGGCGCGACGCTGAGCCACTCCACGGTGGCCAGCGGGGCCGGCATGTTGTCCCGGGTCTCAAACACGTGCGCCTCCACCGTACCGTCGTTGCCGATGCCGGCGCTGTTGCCTGTGGCGGTACCGGCGTCCTTGGCCGTGCCCTCCCCGCGGTAGGCGAGCAGGCGCAGCGCCTCATACAGGGTGTAATTCTTCTCGGGGCGCGGGTCCTGGAAGTAGCTGATGTAACCGGCGGTCAGGGCGTTCGCCGTCTCCTCGTCGTGCAGATAGTTGGCGCCCAGCCACAGGCGGCCCGAGACACTGCCCGGGCGGCTCGCATAGCTGTCCGCGATCTTAATGAACCCCGCCTCGTCCAGCTTCAGCGTGCCGGCCTGCTGGGCGACGGACACGAGCCCGGGGGAGGCGACCACGTTCTCCGTGTCGCTGATGTCCACATTGCCCGTCATGTTGGGCGAGAAGCCGATCTTGTCGGCGGGCGCCTTGACCGCCACGTACTGGTGCCCGGAGAGAAGCTGCATGTACCAGACTTCATTCGGGTCGCTCACCATGAAGCCCTCCCGGCCGGCCGCGCCCACGGTGTCGACGACCTTGGCGATCAACTCCACGGCGTTACGGGCCGAGGTCGCCTGCATCAACACCACCGACGTGAGGTCGGTCTCGGCCAGTCCGCCGTTCCGGGCGGAGACGTGCGGGTCCAAACCGCTGCCGCCGGTGATGACGCTTTGGCCGCCGCTCAGCGTGACGGTGGCGGAGATGGCGACGTTTTTCTCATTGATGCCGGCCTCGGCATAGGGCTCCGGCGTGTAACCTTGGTTGAGTACAGAATCCGCCACGTAGGTGTAACGCAGCGTCTGCGCCGGGTATGGCCAGCGGAAGCCGGTGGAGGACACATAGTATTCGCCCTCCTCGTGCGTCTCCGCGGGGTGGACGCGGTAGAGCTTCGCGTAGCGGGCCGAGATGTCCTCGGAGCGGCCCCAGATCACGGCGCCGTTTTCCGTGGTGCCCTTGCCGAGATAGAAGCTGGTGCAGGCGCTGGCGCCGATGGCGGTGGCCGCAAAGAAAACCACCGTGAGCGACATGGCCGCCGCCCGCTTCCAAAATGCTGTCGGTGTCCTTTTCATCATTTTGTGTCATCCCTTTCTCTTCGTCTGCCGGAATCCTGTCGGTCCGCCGCCGGGCATGCCCCGGCGGCGCGTCTCCTCGCCCGCCACCCCCTCACATCCGCCGGACGGGGCATCCGCCCAGCTTCAGATCATGTACGCGTTCACAGTCGGTGTGAACCGTCACGCCATTGTGAGGTGGGTGTCTCTCACGCCCTTCTGCCGTATGCGGCGCGGGTCGTTGGAGGCGCCCAAAAGCCAAAAAAGCCCTTCCTGCCGTGGAAAAGCCCTCCTGACGGTATAATCATAGCATACAGTGCATAAAAAATCAACCGGGTCCGCCCATGTTTTCACAAATTTTTCGAACTGGGTTTTTTAGACAGGAACCCACGATTCATCGTCCTGCGCTAAGTTCTCCGACAACAATTGGCGCAAATCTTTCAAGGGTTCTTATGCACCAAGTAGCCTTTCAGCCGTTTTTCGCCAAGAATCCATTTACGGTTTCAATGAACGGTTCGTCCGGATAATGTTTCACGTTGCCGGTTATCAGAACCACATTGCAGATTTTCGCGATATCGTAGAACTTGCGGTCGCTCTCGTCAATAAACGGGACGACTGACGAAACGGCGGTGACGATTCTACTCTTCGCTTCAATGCAAGCCAGTAAATCATTGACGTCCTTTTTCATAAAACCAAACTTTTCCCTAAACAGAACCTCGCGGTATTCACGCATAATTTCGAAACTGACGCACGGCGACAATTCCCCTCGTAGAATCATCTCAACTACCCTGGCGGGAGATCCGTTTTTGTTCCAGAGCGCCGACACCAAGACGTTGGTGTCAACAACGGCATGGACAGGGCGATCACTCATAAGACATGGCCCGTCTTAGCCTCATATTCCGAACGGGCGGCCGATATTTCGGCTTCAATCTCGGCTTCGCTCATAAATCCACGCTCCTCCGCTTTGGTGCGCATACGATACAATGCGCGCATTGCCTTGGCTTGGCGGACAGACTCTATGGTCTCATCAAAATCGTCGTCTCGGATATTGATGAGCAACGCCGTCGGTTTGCCGTTATTGGTGACGACCACCTCTTCATCGTTCTTTATCTTGTCCCAGATTGCTTTTGACGCGTTGCGAAAGTCCCGAACAGTTACAAATTGCATAAGGCCCATGCCCCCTTTCTTTGCTCACATATCATTATACACGATACAATACACGATTGTCAACGAAAAATGCAGTCAATGCAAAAATGGCCATGTCAAAACCCCAAACCCTCTTGAAGTAAGGGGGTTTGGAGTTTTGACATGGCTCTTGTGTGAAAGCTGTTTGGATCATGTGGAGCGGGAAACGGGATTCGAACCCGCGACTTTCAGCTTGGGAAGCTGACGCTCTACCACTGAACTACTCCCGCAGAGGCGCCGG
>JAITDM010000088.1 GCA_031282535.1 Oscillospiraceae bacterium | reverse complement strand
GGGAGCGCTGTGAGCGATACACGCATTCAGGAGTATGCGCGGCTGCTGTACGAGGCGGAGCGCACGCGCGTGGCCGTCGCGCCGCTGACGGAGCGGGACCCCGCTCTCACGGTGGACGACGCCTACGCGATCCAGCTTGCCAACGTGCGCCGCGTCACGCAGATGGGACATGTGATCTCCGGCAAAAAGATCGGCCTCACATCCCCCGGCATCCAGCGCCAGCTCGGCGTCGGCGAGCCGGATTACGGCCATCTGTTCGCCGCGATGGCGTGCCCGTCCGGGCGCGTGTCCGCGGAGGCGCTGCTCCAGCCGAAGATCGAGGGCGAGGTCGCCTTTGTCCTGGGGGCGGACCTGCCCGGCGGCCGCGTCACCCCGGAGGACGTACGCGCCGCCACCGAATATGTGACGGCTGCCTTTGAGATCGTGGACAGCCGCGTGGCGGACTGGAAGATTCAGCTTGTGGACACGATCTCCGACAACGCCTCCAGCGGGCGCTACATTTTGGGCGACGTCAAACTGCCCCCGGACCGCGTCGATCTGCCGGGCGAGGAGATGCAGCTCTTCAAAAACGGAACGCTGGCGGAGCGCGGGACGGGTGCGGCCGTATTGGGCGACCCGTGCGCCGCGGTGGCGTGGCTTGCCAACCGGCTCTGGGCCTACGGCGTCACGCTGAACCGGGGCGAGGTCGTGCTCTCGGGCGCCTTCTCCGCCGCGCCGATGGCGCGGAAGGGCGACGTGTTTGAAGCGCGTTTTTCCACGCTGGGCGTCGTGAAGGCGGAGTTTGTCTGAAAGGGGCGGATCGAACGTGTCAAAGGTCAAAGTGGCCGTGATCGGGCCGGGTAACATCGGCAGCGATATCATGTATAAAATTTTTCGCAGTCAGCACCTGGAGATGGCGCTGATGGCCGGCATCGTCGAGTCGGAGGGCATCCGGCGCGCCGCGTCCCACGGGGTGGACGTGTCCACCGAGGGCGTGCAGGCCGTCGTCCGGCGCGGAGATGTGCGCATTGTATTCGACTGCACCAGCGCCGCCGCCCACCAGAAACATGCGCCGCTGCTTCAGGCGGCGGGTCAGATCGCCATCGACCTGACGCCGGCGGCCGTCGGGCCGTACTGCGTGCCCTGCGTCAACCTCGACAAGCTAAAAGACGAAAAAAACGTCAACATGGTGACCTGCGGCGGGCAGGCGACGATCCCCATCGTCCACGCGGTGGCCCGGGTGGCCGGCGCGGCCTACGCCGAGATCGTGGCCTGCATCTCCTCCAAGAGCGCGGGCCCCGGCACGCGGGCCAACATGGATGAATTCACCCAGACGACCTCCAAGGGGATCGAGGTCGTGGGCGGCGCGGACCGCGGCAAGGCGATCATCGTGTTAAACCCGGCCGAGCCGCCGCTCATGATGACCAACACCGTGCAGGTGCGCGTCAAAGACCCCTCCGTCGGGCTGGCGCCGATCCGCCGCTCCATCGACGACATTGTGGCGTCGATCCGGCAGTACGTGCCCGGCTACCAGATGCGGGTGCCGCCCGTGCTGGAGGACGACAAAGTCACCGTCATCATCCAGGTGGAGGGGCAGGGGGACTTCCTGCCGACCTATTCCGGCAATCTTGACATCATCAACGCCGCCGCGGTGGCGACGGCGGAAAAATTGGCTTCCGGCATGCTCGGGGAGGGAGGGGTCTAAATGGCAAGCGTCAAAGTGGTCGACACCACGCTGCGCGACGGCAGTCACGCCGTCAAACACCAGTTCACCGAGGAGCAGGTGGCCGACATCGCGGCGGGCCTCGACAAAAGCGGCGTCGCGCTGATCGAGCTCTCCCACGGGGACGGCCTCGGCGGTTCCGGCTACACCTACGGATTCTCCGGTGTGGACGAATTCACCCTCCTGAGGGCGGCCAGCCGGGTCATTCACAACAGCAAGCTGACCGTGCTGCTGCTGCCCGGCATCGGCACGATCGAAAACCTGGAGGAGGCCGTCGCCTGCGGGGCGCAGGCGGTGCGCGTCGCCACCCACGTGACCGAGGGCGACGTCAGCGCGCAGCACATCGCGGCGGCCAAGCGGATGAATCTCTTTGCGGTCGGTTTTTTGATGATGGTCCACATGGCGTCTCCGGAGCGCATCGCCGAGGAGGCCGCCAAGATGGAGAGCTACGGCGCCGACTACATCAACCTGGCGGATTCCGCCGGGTACCTGCTCCCGGACGACGTGGCCGTGCGCGTGGAGGCCGCGGCGAGCCGGGTGAAGATCCCGGTCGGCTTCCACGCCCACAACAACCTGGGCTTTGCCATCGCCAACTCGTTACAGGCGGTGAGGAGCGGTGCGTCCTTCGTGGACGGCACGCTGCGCGGGCTGGGCGCCGGCGCGGGCAACGCGCAGATCGAGGTGCTCGCCGGCGTGCTCACGCGCTGCGGCGTCGAGACAGGCCTCGACTTTTACGGTCTCATGGACCTGGCGCAGGGCGTGGTAGAGCCGCTCATGCGCCGGCCGCAGGTCATTGACAACGGTTCTCTGATGCTCGGCTATGCGGGCGTATACTCAAGCTTCCTGCTGCATGTGTACGCGGCGGCGGAGAAGTACGATCTCGATCCGCGCGACATCCTCGTGGAGCTGGGCCGGCGCAAGATGGTCGGCGGCCAGGAGGACATGATCATCGACGTGTCGAACGATCTGAAAAACCAAAAAGCGGCCCGCGCATGAGGGCGGCGGTGGTGAAGCGGCATCGGATTCTGCTGGCGGACAGCGGGGAGAGTTTCCCCTGTGGGGAAGACGAATTCATTTTGCGCGCGATGTTCCACGCCGGCTGCGGTCCGCTGTGTAACGGCTGCTGCGGCGGTGGTTGTGGAATTTGTAAGATGCAGATCGTGGAAGGGGCCTATCATGTGGAGAAGAAGATGAGCCGGGCGCATGTCAGCGGCGAAGAGGCCGCCCGGGGGATTCTGCTTCTGTGCTGTGTGCAGCCGCGAAGCGATCTGACAATCAGACACATCACGAAAGAAAAGGAAGGTAGGTACGTATGGCAATCAATCAAACCCTGAGACCCGGTCTCGTCCAGCTCCGCGTGCTCGATCTGGACAAAACGCTCAATTTCTACACCAATGTGTTGGGCCTCGATGAGGTGGGCCGCACCGCGGATGGTCGCGTCCTGCTCAAGGCTTACGACGAGTTCGACCACCACAGTGTCGTGCTCCGTCTGGCCGACGAGGCGGGCCTCGACTTCGTCTCCTTTAAGGTGGGGAGCGCCGAGGAACTGGAGCGCATCAAGGCCGCCACCGTCGCCTTTGGCTATGCGGTGGAGGAAGTGCCCGCCAACACAGACCAGCCCGGCTTCGGCAAGCGCTATGGCTTTACGATCAGCACCGGGCACCGCTTCGAGATCTACAGCGAAGTCGCACTGGCCGAGAAGGGCCCGCAGCTCCGCAACCCGGACATCTGGACGACCCCGCCTCGCGGGATGCGCGCCCAGCGCATGGACCACTTCCTGCTGTATGGTCCCAACATCGCCGAGGCCGAGCGGTTCTGCCGCGAAGTGTTTGGCATGTTCGTGCCCGAGGTGTGCAATCTCCCCGACGGCAACCGTCTGGCTTCCTGGATCACCAGCTCCAACAAGCCGCATGACCTGGCCTTTGTGGAATATCCGAAGCCCGGCAAGCTGCATCATCTCGGCTTCTATCTGCAGGATTGGTCCGAGGTGGGCAACGCGGCCGACTGGATCGCCATCAACCGTCTGAAACTGGACATCGGGCCGACGCGCCATGCCATCACCCGCGGCCTGTCCATCTATTTCTGGGAGCCCTCGGGCAACCGCATCGAAGTGTACGCCGGCGGCTACACGGCCTATCCCGACAACCCGCAGCGCGTGTGGGACGCCGACCAGCTGGGTCGCGGTCTGTTCTACTATTCCGGCGAGGTCATCCCGAGTTTCCTCGAGATCGTAACCTGACGACCGTCTGATTTCTCACGGCCCCGACCCGTATCGCATACGCGCCGGGCCACCTAATAGCAGAGGAAGAATGACAGAGAAGGCAAAAAACAGCCCCCTGGGGCTGTTTTTTGCGTCCTGCGGTGCGGGTGAATTGTGGCGCAAATGTGAAAAATGTGAAACCAGCATGAAAAAAACAGCGGCCGTCTTGAAAAAACGGTGTTTTTCTGTTATAATATAGAAAGCAAAGTTGGACCCTTACAGAAATAAAATCAGGTATACGAGGAGAAATGAAGATGAAAACCCCCAAAATGGCCCTTTGTCTCTTGCTGGCGTTCACCATGCTGCTGATCCCTTTGGCCGGGTGCGGTCAATCGTCGGGCGGCGCCGAGACGTCTCCCGGCGGCGATGTTACTTCCGGCGACGCCGAAGCGCCTCCCGCCGACGACGCTTCCGGCGACGACGCGCTTTCCGGCGACAGCTTTTCTCCCAGCGACGGGTTGGATGAAAACGGATTCTGGAAGGGCATCAAGGCCCTTGACTACGTGGAACTGTTCAATTATACGGGGATATCGATTCCCGGCGAGGCCCATCAAATTTCCGACGACCAGGTGCAGTCTGCGATCGATGAAGTGCTGGCCAATTACCAGGGCGAATCGACGCAGATCACAGACCGCGCGGTCGCGGACGGCGACACGGTCAACATCGACTATGTCGGGAGTGTGGACGGCGTTCCGTTTGACGGCGGCTCCACCGACGGCGCCGGCACGGACGTGATCGCCGGCAGCACGAACTATATCGATGATTTCCTGACGCAGATCATCGGACATAAGCCCGGGGAGACCATCGATGTGGAGGTGACCTTTCCCGACGACTATCAGGAGACCAGTCTTCAGGGGAAAGACGCCGTATTTGTCACGACCATCAATTACATTTCCGAAACGGAGCAACCGGAGCTGACGGATGAATTTGTCGCGACGAATTTTTCCGCCGACTATGGCTGGACGACTGTGGCCGCGTTAAGGGAAGGCAAGCGGGCGGAGCTGCAAAAAGCGTCCATAGAGGGGTATGTCAGAGGCTATTTGGCCGACACGGCGACGGTCAGTTCGGTACCGGATCTGCTGACGGCCTATACGGAAAAATCCATGATGGACTATTATCAGGGGTATGCGGACAGTTACGGGGTGGGCCTGGATGAATTTTTGAGCAGCTATGTCGGCGTTGCGAGCCAGGACGAGTTGATTGAGAACAACAGAGCGTCGAATCTGGAAACCGCGACGTATTATCTTGTATCGCAGGCGATCGCGGAAGACATGGGCTATTCGGTCAGCGAGGATGACATGACGCGCTTCTTCACCGAACAGACCGGGACAAGCGATTATTCTTCCTACGAGGAGCAGCTTGGTCTACCCTACCTAAAACAAACGGTTCTCTGCTACACGATCCTCGGCTACATCGTCGAAAACGCCGTTTTGGCGTAGAGGAATGGCAAACCGCCCTTTGATTTTGTAGACGCAAAGGGCGGTTTGGTTATCAAATAAATGGAAATAATTGGACATTACCCCAAGAGAGAGGACGGAAGCCCGAATAGCTGAATGAGCTTCTCGATTTTTGCTCGTTCCGCTCTGCGCTCTTTTGGCGGAGTGTTTGAGAGCATCTTCTGTACGGCGAATATAAAATTGCGCATATCACTGTCAATTGCTGCCGGCAACGTGAACTTGAAACCAGGCGTGATGAGGTCGGATAGACGGTAAATGTCTCGTTTGTGCTTGCGGATGTCGTTTGCGTCCGCGCCGCCTTTGGCGCGTTGTTCCGTGAGTTCGAGCCATGCTTTTGCCTTGAAGGGTATCAGGTGAAGCTCGTCGAGAATCGGCAAATCGTCAATCTTCCGTATGCCATCACGCAGGAAATGATAATACTCGTCGTTCAGAAGGATCGCGGACAGGCTTGATATATCCTCTCCAATCGGTATAGGTGTCATGTGGACATCCTCCGATAGGACAAAACCGTCTATACGGCGAGAGAACAGTTCTATCATTTCAGGATACTCCGCTGTTTTCGGTGCGTAAAATCTGTAAAACTCAGGCTTGCCAGTGCTTTTTTGCCGATGAACGTAACCAGCCTCGATCACATAATCCCAAAACTGTTTTCCAAATGCTGGGCTAAGAGACTCGACCAACAGAACCACATCAACATCTTTCGTCGGACGAAATTCCACTTCTTCTTCGCTCATAATAAGCGAGCAGGCTGTGCCACCGATAATGACAAAATTGTCGGCATAGTCTCGAAACCAATCCTTGAAACTCTGCATACGCCCGATGATACTGCCCATCCGTTCTACCTCCATATATTTTTGAGGATTTCTTCGATTGCTTGTACTACGCGCTCGTCGTGTTCTCCGCTGAGAGATACGACGACAGACAGTGGATCGGCGACATTTTGTTTGTTGGACAACGCGGTCGGAGAGTATTTCCACACCTCAACCCGCACCTGCTTCTCACGGTCTGTCAGTGTGTTTTCACCGATCAACCTATCCGTCCGACTGAAATATGCCAGCGTCGCTGCCAACGGAGCGGAGAGCATGGACATCTCGGACAGAGCGGTGAGCCCGGCGACGGGCAGACCCTCTATTCGTTTACCGCGCGGGACATAAAGAATTTCGCGCACCGGATCAAGCAGATACGCCGCCGCGCTCTCAAACAGAGCGCGCGGATTGGTCTTGCCACTTATGACCACTTGGACACCCTCTTTTGATACCTTGACCAGATTCAGCTTTTGAAGTTGGCGAACGGCACGGGTAATTTGCATCGCGCTGAGCCCAAGCTTCTTGTTGAGTCCGTTTGTATGGAGTTTTTCACTGTTCTGGTATAGATAGGAGAACAGCACAAGCTGCGCGGAGGGCATCAACTTTTCGCGGGGCTTCGGGTCTGTGTACATTTTTTCGTTCAGCACGACGCCCAGAAAAGGAAGATAGGCCTGTTCCGCCGCCACGAACGGAATGCGCGCTTCAATCAAAGCTTTGCGCCGCTCACCGGACAATCCGTTCAATTTTAGGACGACAGGCAAGGCTTCAACCTCGCGGATACGCTTAATATTGCGCAAAAGCGTCTGGATCGGTGCGACTTCGCCGCACGGCGCGGCAAACACACAAGGCAATCCGTCGAGCGTCACCTTGTGCAAGGTGTAGGCCTCGGCGAGCATATACGGCACTCTGCTCGCCCCATCCCATGGTTCAGATGTGATCTTTACGCCGAGTACATTGGTCAAATCTAGCACAATCGTCACCTTGTTCCGCAGTTTAACCCATTATAACTCGCTAAAGTTAAATTGTCAATGTTCAAGTTAAAAATAGGCCTCGCCTGTAGACGCAAAATCAGGCGCGGCCTATTTTGCTGACAGAACGGGACCAGGCCATGGCATTTTTTATTTATATGATGTGATCCTCGGCTACATCGTCGAAAACGCCGTTTTGGCGTAGAGGAATGGCAGAAAAATCACAAAAACAACCAAATCGCCCTTCGGACTCGCATAGGGGGGTTGACAGGGGCGGGAGAGCGGGTATATACTGTCTACCGTTATCCTTGCATC
>JAITDM010000001.1 GCA_031282535.1 Oscillospiraceae bacterium | reverse complement strand
GGGGCTCGTGAGCTGGGTGGGGTTCTCTCAGACGGCCGTGGAATACGTGCGCGAGGAACGCTTCGCCGGCGAAACCAAGTACCCGCTGCGCAGGATGCTCGCCCTCGCCGGAGATGCCCTCACGTCATTCTCTTACAAACCGCTGCGCTTGTCAATCTATCTGGGCGCGCTGCTCACGGCGGGCTGCGCCGTCTATCTGTTCGCCGCGCTCATTTTGTGGCTGACGGGCCGCCCGGTGCCGGGCTGGACCCTCGCGCTGCCGCTGCTTACGGACGGCGTGCTCCTGCTCATGCTGGGCATCGTGGGCGTCTACCTCGGCCGCCTCTTCGACGAGGCCAAGCGGCGGCCGCTGTACATCGTCGCGGACGCCGTCGGGTTCGCGCAAACGCCTGCGGCCGCACCGCGTACGGACACAAAAGCTTCCAACGGACGGAATAAACTGTAAAATAATAGAATAAAAATCGTTCAAGAGGCCGCGCCGAACCGGGGCGGGAAAAAGTTTGGGGGTGTTCATAAAATTTTCTTGTGCTTTGGCGCGCCAGGTGTTAAGATATCTGTAACATGGCCGGCGGCGCTCCGCGATTGGGCCGGCATGGAGATAGAGAAGGGTTTCGTCGCCCGGGCCTTCGCGGCGGGGGCGGCGTGCTCAAAAGGGTGTCTTTCGCGCGCCGTGCGCGGCGTCGCGCCGGCGGTGGGAGATGCTCAAAATTGATCAGGAGGGGTATGTCCATGTATAATGCGATTGTGTACGGAAGTGCGGTGGCCGTCGTCCTGCTCGTGCTCACATTGGTGATCGCCTTGGGTCTCTGGGTGCTGTACGCGTTGGGGTTTATGGAAGTGGCCAAAAAGAGCCCGTATGCGAAATTCGCCTGGATGGCCTGGGTGCCGGTCTGCAACTACTACTTGCTCGGGCTTCTGGTGCCGGATCCGTACATCGGAAAGTTCAAGGTCAACCAGTTCAGCGTCATGTTGGCCGCGCTGGCCGGCGTGATGATTTTGAGCGACGTCGCCGTGCTCGGTTCGCTGATCAGCATCGGGTTTTACGCGCTCACCGTGCTCATCAACATGGAGATCTTCAAGCGCTACCGGCCGCAGAGCGCCGTGGTGCTGGCCATCTTTTATCCCATCGGCTACTTCATCATCCGCTCGCAGGTCATGAGCGGCGGGGCCGCCCCGCAGCAGCCGGCGGCCGGCGGGTATGCGCCGGGCTATCAGGCGCCGCCGCAGCCGGGCTACCAGCCCGCGCCCGACGCGTCCGCCTACCAGCAGCAGCCGGCCCAGCCGGGGTATCAGCCGCCGCAGGCGGCGTCCTATCAGCAACCGTCTCAGCCGCAGGCGGGGTATCAGCCCCAGCCGGGCTATCAGCCCGCGGAATACCAGCCCCAGCCGGGGTATCAACCCGCGGACTATCAGCCGGGGTATCAGCCTCAGCCGCCGCAGGGGACCGGCGTGCCGCCCCTGCCGCCGCAGTAATTGGGGCGCCTGGCCCTATGTTGTCTTATCAGGAGCTTGTCACGCGGGCCATCGGCGTACTGCCGATGGCCTATGCGCCTTATTCCCGTTTTTCGGTGGGCGCCGCGCTGCAGGACACACGCGGGCGGGTCTTCCTCGGCTGCAATGTGGAGAACGCCTCATACGGCGCTACCCTCTGCGCGGAGCGTGCGGCGCTGGCCGCGGCGGTGGCGGCCGGCAGCCGCGATTTTGCCGCCCTGGCCGTCGTCTCCTCCGGGCCCGGCGTCTGTCTGCCATGCGGCCTGTGCCGCCAAGTCCTGGCCGAATTCACCCCCGGACTCACGATCTTATGCGCCGAACCAAACGGGGCGTTTCAGGTATACACATTGGCGGAACTGCTCCCGCACCGTTTCGCGTTGCGGGCGTGAGAGGTTTTTGTTTTTTGGAGGAGAGGTTTTGTGATGCAGTACAGGCAGTTTGGGCATTTGGAGGACAAGGTTTCGCCGCTGGGGTTCGGGATGATGCGGCTGCCCACGCGCGACAACGCGCCCTTCAGCAGCGACGTGATCGAGGACGAGGCGATCGCCATGCTCCGGTACGCCATCGACAACGGCGTCAACTACGTGGACACGGCGTACCCGTACCACGGCGGGCAGAGCGAGGTGGTCACCGGCCGGGCGCTGAAGGACGGCTACCGGGCCAAGGTGAAGCTCGCGACCAAGTCGCCCGTGTTTCTCATTCAGGAGGCGGGCGATTTCGACCGGTTTTTGGAGGAACAGCTGCGCCGGCTGGAGGACGAATACATCGACTATTATCTCCTGCACGCCCTGAGCGGCGAGCGCTGGACGGACGTCGTTTTGCGCTATGACCTGCTCGCGAAGGCGGAGCGGGCCAAACAGGCCGGCAAGATCGGACACATCGGATTTTCGTACCACGACAACCGCTACGAAAATTTCCTGCAAATTGTGGACGGCTACGACGGCTGGGAGTTTTGCCAGATCCAGCTCAATTATCTGGACACGGAGAACCAGGCGGGCCTCGCCGGGCTCCGGTACGCGGCCGCGCGCGGGTTGGGCGTCGTCGTCATGGAACCGCTGCTCGGCGGCAAACTCGCCGCGCCGCCCGCGAAGGTGCGGGCCCTGTGGGAGGCGCACCCCGTGCAGAAGAGCCCCGTGGCCTGGGCCCTCGACTGGCTGTGGAACATGCCGGAGGTCTCGCTCCTGCTGAGCGGCATGAGCAGCATGCAGCAGACCCGGGAGAACGTCGCCTGCGCTGAGGCCGCGCGGGTCGGTATGCTGACGCCGGAGGACACGGCGCTGATGGAACGCGTCCAGGCCGCGTTCAAGGCGGTGGATGGCATCCCCTGCACGCAGTGTTCGTACTGCATGCCCTGCCCCGGCGGCGTCGATATCCCGAAAAATTTCGAGGTGTACAACATCGGGTTGATGTTTGAAGACAGAGCCCTCGCGCGGGCGGAGTACAAGCGGATCCCCGCGTTCGGCGGGCCCTCGGCCCAGGCCGCCTTCTGCGTCGGCTGCGCCGCCTGCGAGCCCAAATGCCCGCAGGGCATCGACATCAGCCGGTGGATGCCGGTGGTGCACGAGACGCTGGGGACATAGAGCGAAACATAAAATGACAAAATTTGGAAATCTAAACGGGCACAGCGCTGCAAAAAAGCGCGGGTCTATTCTTGACAAATCTCTGCGGGAATGGTAAACTGGATAGGCCGCTTCGTAGGGGTTTGACAAGTGGATATGTTCAGGCATATTCCACCCCGAGAGCGAGACTGAGAATAAGTGAGGAAAATGCATGCACGCCATCATTGAAACCGGCGGCAAGCAGTATCGGGTGCAGGAGGGCGACGTCCTCTTCATCGAGAGGCTGCCCGTCGAGGAGGGCGCGGAAGTGGTCTTCGACCGCGTACTGGCCGTCTTCACCGACGACGACGTGAAGCTCGGGGCGCCCGTACTGCCCGACGTCAAGGTGAAAGGCACCGTGCTGAAGCACGGGAAGGACAAGAAGATCCTCGTCTTCAAGATGAAAGCCAAGAAGACATACCGCCGCCGGCAGGGCCATCGTCAGCCCTACACCAAGGTGGAGATCGGCAAGATCGAGGCCTGAGGGGCCGCCAGACAGTGACAGTATGAATATAAGTGAATAAGTGGAGGCTACACCATGGCTCATAAAAAAGGGATGGGCTCCTCGCGCAACGGCCGCGAGTCTGAGTCCAAGCGACTGGGCGCAAAACGCGCCGACGGCCAGTTTGTGTTGGCCGGCAATATTTTAGTGCGGCAGCGCGGCACAAAGATCCACCCCGGCACCAATGTGGGCCGCGGCCGCGACGACACCCTCTTTGCCCTGGAGTCCGGCCGTGTCCGTTTTGAGCGGCTGGGCCGCGACCGCAAGCAGGTTTCCGTCTACGCGCCGGCCGAGTGAGACCGGGCGCGGCAGTGCCCGGGATGGGCCTGTTTTTGACGTACATTGCGACCGGGGCCGGGCTTTGCCCGGCCCGTTTTTCGCGGCTTAGAATCAGTGACAAGAGGCGCCCGGCGATGAGCGGCGCCCAAGTGGGAGTTTCGATGCATGTTTATTGATACGGCCAGAATCACTCTGCGGGCGGGGCGTGGCGGGAACGGCGCCGTCTCCTTTCACCGGGAGAAGTACGTGGCGGCCGGCGGCCCGGATGGCGGCGACGGCGGCCGGGGCGGGCACATCTATCTGGTGACGGAGCCCGGCCTGTCCACGCTGATGGATTTCCGTTACCG
>JAITDM010000309.1 GCA_031282535.1 Oscillospiraceae bacterium | reverse complement strand
CTTTTACAGCCTGATGAACATCGTCGGCACGCACGACACCCCGCGCGCGCTGACGGTCCTCGGCGTGGACGAGAACCTGTACGGCCGGCCGCGCGAAGAGCGCGCCGCGTACGCGCTGCCGCCCGAGGCGCGCGCCCGCGCCCGCGCCCGCCTCAAACTGGCGTCTCTCATCCAGTACGCCTTTCCGGGTTCCCCCTGCGTCTACTACGGGGACGAGGCCGGGATGGAGGGGTTCGAGGATCCCTTCAACCGCCGGGGGTTCCCCTGGGGGCGGGAGGATGCATCCCTCACCGCGTGGTACACGGCGCTCGGCGCGTGCCGGCGCCGCTACGAGGCGCTGCAGTGCGGGTCGCTCTCTTACCTGCGGGCCGAAGGGCCGCTGCTGGCCTTCGCGCGCGCCGCGGCGGGGACATACTTGGCGGCGGTGACAAACCGGGCCGAAGAGGCCTGCCCCTGCACCCTGCCCTGGCCGGCCGCCGCCGCCCGCGACCTGTTGAGCGGCGAGGTCTTTGCCGCCCAAGACGGGCTCCTCTCTCCGGCCATGCCCCCCCTGCAAGGGCGTCTGCTGCTCGCCGTTCCCAATGCATAATTCATAATTCATAATTTTTCATTCTCAATTCTCAATTCTCAATTCTCAATTCTCAATTTTCATCGGGGCCCCAGCACCCGAAGGGAGATGTGTCCGTGGCTTCAAAAAATGCGGGACTGGGCCGGGGACTGGGCGCGCTGCTCGGCAGCGACGCACTGCGCGCCGGGGAGGGCGGCAGCGTGACGCTGCGCATGGCCGAGGTGGAACCGAACACGGCGCAGCCGCGCCGGCGTTTTGACGAGGCGAGCCTCCAGGACCTGGCCGAGAGCATCCGCACGCACGGCGTATTGCAGCCGTTGCTCGTGCGGCGTTTGCCCACCGGCTACTACCAGATCATCGCGGGCGAACGCCGCTGGCGGGCGGCCCGGCTGGCGGGCCTTGCGGAGATCCCCGCGCTGGTCGTGGACGCCGACGACCGCAAGGCGGCCGAGATCGCGCTGATCGAAAATCTCCAGCGCGAGGACTTAAACCCCATTGAGGAGGCCGAGGGTCTGCGCGCCCTGGTGGAGGAATACGGACTGACGCAGGAGGAGGCCGCCGAACGGGTGGGCCGCTCCCGCCCGGCGCTGGCCAACAGCCTTCGGCTGCTGTCTCTGCCCGAGGCCGTGCGCGCGCACCTCATCGAGGGGCGTCTCTCGGCCGGACACGCCCGCGCGCTGCTGCCGCTTCCCGGCGCGGCGCTGATCGAGCGGACCGCGGCGCGCGTCGTCTCCGACGGGCTATCGGTGCGCCAGACCGAGGCGCTCTGCCGGCGGCTCCAGACGGAGACCGAGGCGGCGCCCGGCCCCCGCGAACCGAACTACCTCGCGGAGCATGAGCGCCGTCTCTCCGAAGGGCTGGGGCGCCGCGTCTCCATCGCCGCAGGGCCGAAGCGGGGCCGGCTCACGATCGAATTTTACGGCCCGGAGGACCTGGACGCGCTGATGGAACAACTGATCCGATCCGAATGAGCCGGCGGCCGGCCGCGGCCGGCGGGGCTTTTGACACCCGAACCATGGAGGTGTGGCGGCATGAAGCCGGATTCGAAGATTGTGAAGCTCCCGCGTCCGCCGACGCCGGAGGACGGCCCCGCGCCGGAGGCACCGGCCCGGACGCCCGGGAACGCGCGTTTTTTGTTCAAATATGTGATCGTCCTGATGGGCGCCGCGCTGTTCTTCGTGTTCTTATCCTATCTCTCCCATATGCAGCGGCAGACCGAGCTGGGCTGGGCCGAGGTGGAGCGGCAGGCGGAGTTTTCCGTGTCGGCGCTTGAGAGCATGGAAAAATTGCGGGAGAAAAACGAAACCCTTGCCGCGCAGACCGCGCGGGACGCCGCGCGGATCGATGCGTTGGAGGACGAGGCCGCGGCGCTGCGCCGCGAGCAGGCGGACCTGACGACCGCCGCCGAGGCGCAGGCGGCGCGGCAGGCGGAGGAGCGCCTTGCCGCCGAAGCGGCCGCCGCCGAGGCGGAGAACCGGACGCGGGCGCTCGAACTGTTGTGGCGGATCGAGCGGCTTGTCGCGGCGCGGCGGCACACGCAGGCCCGCGAGACGCTGGCGGCCATGACGGAGGCCGGCCTCGACGCGTATCTCCCCGACCGGCCCGACGCGCTGTTTTCAGACGGGCTGTCGGCCCGGGAGGAACTCGCCCGTCTGACGGAGATCTTGGACTGAGTTGTCTTACATTTTTTTACATTTACGAAGTCGGGCACTGTCACGCCCACACGGTTGTTTGGCAGCGCCCCATGCCGAATCACAAGGAAAGGGCGGCTTTTGCGATGAAGATACAAACGGACCTGGGCATCATCGATATCAGCGCCGACGTGTTCACCACCATCAGCGGCTGGGCGGCCAACAACTGCTTTGGCGTCAAGGGCATGGCCACCCGCTCGGTATCGGACGGTTTTGTCTATCTACTGCGGCGGGACAGCCTGTCCAAGGGCGTCAAAGTGAGCCCCGCCTGCGACGACACCGTGAACATCGAGCTGCACATCGCCGTGGACCACGGCGTCAACATCCCCGCCGTCAGCCAGTCGATCATCTCCGAGGTGCGCTATGTGGTGGAGAAACTGACCGGCGTGCGGGTGGCCCGCGTGGACGTCTGCGTGGACTCCATAATCGCCGATGCGTAATCTTTCGCCCTTGGGAGGTGTCTGCTTTGATCGAGCGCATTGACGGCGCCCTGTTCACCAAAGCGATCCTGTCCGCCGCCGCGGCCATCGAGGCCGAGCGGCAGCAGATCAACGAACTGAATGTCTTCCCGGTACCGGACGGGGACACCGGCACCAACATGTCGCTTTCCCTCGGCGCGGCGGCCACGGAGCTCTCTCATCACGCCCATGCGGATGCCGGGCGGGCGGTCGAGGCCGCCTCGCAGGCGCTGCTGCGCGGCGCGCGGGGCAACTCGGGCGTCATCCTGTCCCTGTTGTTCCGCGGGTTTGCCAAGGCGGTCAAGGACCGCGCCTCGCTCGACGGCGTCGATCTGGCGGACGGTCTCTCCACCGGCGTCGACGTGGCGTACCGCGCCGTCATGAAGCCGGCGGAGGGCACCATTCTCACCGTATCCCGCGTTTCGGCGGCCCTCGCGGCGAAGGCCGCGGAGGAGAATCCCGCCGTCGAGTTTGTCCTGACGCAGACGCTGGCCGCCGCCGAGGCGGCGTTGCTGGAAACTGTGCATCAGAACCCCGTGCTGGAGAAGGCGGGCGTTGTGGACGCCGGCGGCCGGGGGTATTGCGTGATCCTCTCCGGCATGCTGGCCGCCCTGCGGGGCGAACCGTTTGTCGCCGTGCCCGCCGTGGAGGGGCAGCCTCTGCGCACGCGGGCGGATTTTTCGGAGTACATGGCCGAGGACATCAAATTTGATTACTGCACGGAGTTCATTGTCACCCGCCAAAAGAAACGCGACGTCGCGCGCCTGCGGGCTCTTCTGGAGGCGATCGGCGACAGTCTGGTCGTCGTGGACGACGAGCAGGTCATCAAGGTACATGTCCACACGAACCACCCCGGCCGCGCGCTGGAGGAGGCTTTGACATACGGGCCGCTCTCGTCGATCAAGATCGAGAACATGCGCATTCAGCACACGGAGCAGGTGATCCGGCAGAGCGCCGCGTCGCCGGAGGCGGCGGCTTCGGCTTCAGCGCAACCGGAGTCGGCTGCGCGCGTCGTCGCGCCGCCCACGCGCCGGTACGGCTTTGTGACCGTCTGCGCGGGCGACGGGCTCACGCGGGTGCTGCGGGACCTGGGCGCCGACCAGGTGATCGAGGGCGGTCAGACGATGAATCCGAGCACGGAGGCCATTTTACAGGCTGTCGACGCGACGCCGGCCGAGATGGTTTTCATTTTGCCGAACAACAAGAACATCATTCTGGCGGCCGAGCAGTGTCTGCCGCTGTCTGAGAAAGAGCTTGTGGTCATCCCGACCACGTCCATTCCCCAGGGCATCGCGGCGCTGCTGGCGGTGGACACCCGCGCCGGGGTTTCCGAGAACCGCGAGGCGATGCTCGCGGCGCTTTCCGGGGTCAAGAGCGGTTCTGTCACCTACGCGGCGCGCGACTCGTCCTTTGACGGCCGCCGGATCGCCTCCGGCGACCACATGGCGCTTGTCGACGGCGCGCTGCTCTACCACCACCACGACCGCGCGCAGGTCGTCACGCACCTGGCCCGCGCCTTCGGGGACGAGGTGCCTTCTTTTGTCACGATTTTCTCCGGCGAGGGCGTGGACGAGGAGGAGGCTGTCCAGACGCGCACCGTCTTTGAAGAGAGCTGTCCGGGCGCCGAGATCCAACTCATCGAAGGCGGCCAGCCGGTGTATTATTATTTGGTTTCGTGTGAATGAGACGCATCCGCTTATCGGCCGTTTGGGGGCCGGTATATCGTTCCCGTTGACAGATCCGGCAGGGTGAAAACCACGATATCACCTTGCCGGATTTTCAGAAGATGGAAGACAAAGGATAAAGAAGGAGTGGAACCCCTATGAAACGCATATTTACGCGCAAACTTCTCTCTCTGGCGCTGGCCTTTGTGCTGCTGACCTCTCTCGCATTGCCGGCGGCGCTGGCCGCGGAGAGCGACATCGGCGGCCACTGGGCTGAGAGTACGCTCACGGAGTGGATCTCC
>JAITDM010000308.1 GCA_031282535.1 Oscillospiraceae bacterium | reverse complement strand
CGTATCTCTATTTAAAAATTGCCTATTTTATCCGTGAATACGCCAGCCTTTTGTGGACGCTCTGGTAGCGTCCGCAAAATTTTCCGTTTTTTTTAGCATTTACAAAAGCTGGCTGTGATTCGGTACAAAAATTTACGATATATTGTAAGAAGGCACTGTGTGACGACATTTGGCAGCCGGGCAGTGATCCGGCGCTGTACACCGGGCCCTTGGAGGCGCCCGAATATGACGAGAGGAGTGTCGAGTCTGTTCGCTCGACGGTTGGCATGAACATCAACACCGAAAATATGGTTTCCATCTCGGAAGCCAACCAAAATTTTTCGAAGGTGGCGCGCCTTGTAGATGAAAAAGGTACGGCCGTCATTCTCAAGAACAACACGCCGCGCTATATTCTGTTGAACTATGGTCTGCTTCGTCAAAATGCGGCGGCGCATACAGACATAAACGCGGCGGCGGCGCATGTATTGGAAGAGCCTATCATGGCCTTTGAAGAGTCGATATAATGATCAGCAGACGGGTGTCTCTGACCGCTTTGGCTGGATGCGGCACAGGGTGGTGGGAGGCGCCCGTTCTGCGCCTACGGACAGACAATGGTTCCCAAAAAAGGAAAAACGTGGGATCTGGTTGATTTTACAAGTAAAATCCTGTATAATATAGGTATCATTTGGAGCGCACGGGCGAAAATCGTGCATTCCGTTCATATAAAGCAGAATGCCGCGGATTTTTCTATGCGGCTTAGCCATCGCGATTTGCCTCGGCGCCATGCGGATACCGGCGGATCTGATTTTCGAGAAATTCTTATGTTTGAGAAATACCGTCCGTTTGGACAGGGCAAAACACCATCGAGAACCATTCCTGTAATTTCTCAGATTCGAAAATGAACAGTTTCTGGATTGCGAATGGCGATTTAGTGGGCGATTTTTACAATTGCCACCGCCGCCTGGTGGTGAGTGCTGAGTGACCGCCCGGCGGGGCGGAGAGATGTTGGCGACCGTTGCCGGTTTGCCATGACGGGGGGGTGTTGGCATGAGGCTACGCATTTCGTGGGCGGGGCGCGCGGCGCTGGTGTGCCTGCTTGCCTTCGTCCTGGTACCGGTCACGGCGTTTGTGGGGATGGGTGTACGGCAGGCCCAGGCCGACGACGTGCTGTCCGCGGTGGCGCCGCAGTTCACGCGTCACCCGAGCGACTCGACGTATGCGAAGGGGGCGAACGCGCGCTTCTACGTGCGCGCGGCGAGCACCGACGGGGGGTATCTCACCTACCAGTGGTACCGTTCCCAGCCCTACACGGAGCCGCTGGCCGCCACCGGCTCCGCGCTCTCCGAGGAGCAGAAGCAGGCGATCAAGAACGAGGACAGCAACCCCACGGCACTTTCCGACGCCGAAGGCGCCGCGACGTCGGTGTTGACCACCGTAACCCCCGACGTCACAGGCGTCACGTATTACTACTACTGGGTCGAGGTGACCAACCACAAGGACATGAACGGCGACGAGGACGCCGACGACCCCGGCGAGACCGTCGCCCGCGACAGCGCCTTCGCGCTGACGAAAGTGGTGGACAGAACACTCTTCACATCGGTGCAGCACGGGGACTTTGAGTATGTGAGTTCTTACAGCGCGGATTACAGTGCGGAAGTATGGAAGCCGTCCAACGGCTATTGGGACACGACGCACTTATATACCAACAAGCCCAAGATATTGGAGATTGGTACCCGTTCACAATATGCAGTCGGCAGCACGATGATGGCGGAATTGTCGTCTTACAATGCCAGTTCCATCTATCAGGAAATCGCGACCGTACCGGGCAAGATATATGAGTGGTCGCTGGATCATTACGGGAGAGCGAGTACCGGACGGCAGGTGATGGCGGTCATCATCGGACCGGTCATCAATGAGGAGTCTGACTACAAAGATTTTGGCATTGAGACCGACCGCTGGAGCGTGGATACGACCAAAGCCACGACCTCGGTCAGTTACCTCTACCCTTATGGTGCGAACTGGGACACCTATTTTGCAGATATCTTTAGGAAGCTGGCAGAGGACAACAACACGACCCTAAGCGCCTTGCAGTCGCTTGCGAGCGGCGCGTATACGTACACTGTGCAGTATGGCAGCAACACCTACTATGTTCAGATTTCATCCGTTTATCAAGGTGAACGCGGACAGCGTTCCGGCGTCTATACAGTTCCGGTTGGGCAAGGCACGACGGTTTTCGGCTTCGTTCCTGTTACGAGTACCACCGGCATCGGCAACATCCTCGACAACATCAAGTTTGCCTCAGCTACTGGTTTGAGCGCCGAGCAGGAGAGTTCCTACATGGGCGACACCTCGCTCTCCACCGACACGAAGGCGGGCTACGCTTACGCGCTGGCGGAGGTGCGGGGGTCTTCCGTCAATGAGCTCGTCGGACTTTCCGCGTACTATGCCCCAAGCAGCTCCGCGGCCGCGGTCGCCGTCGCCCCGGACGACACGCTCGGCGCGGGCGGCTGGTATGTGGCCGCCGCGGACGGCACGCCGTTCGCCACGGGCGGTACCATCACTTTCAGAGAACTCGTGCCGGGCAAAACTTACCGCATCATCGGAATCCCCGCGCTCGCCGTCAATACGGGGCTGCATACGAACGAGAGCCCCGGCAATGTGCTGGACACCGCGTACTACACGGACGTGAAGATCAAGGCCGCCTATGGGGGCGCCACACACGTGCTGCCCTCCTACGACGTGGAGGTCTACGACGGGGACAAGGCGCGTATCACGCTGAAGAACACAAACGCCTCCGTGCAGTACGCGCTGCTGGCCGGCGACGGCGCCGCGCCGGTGACCACGGGGCCGGCGCTGCCCTCCACGGCGTGGAAGGGCAGCGCAAGCGGCACGGTGGTCTTTGACGCGCTCGCGCTGGACACAAACTACTGGCTGGTCTCCCGTCCCGCGGACTACACCGAGGTGGACTACGCCGTCGCCTCCTACGTGGAGGACGGCACGCTCGCGGCGCTCCGGATCGTCACGCCCGTCGTCGACGCCGTGGACCTCGCAGCCGCCGACATCGCGCGCGCGGCGGGCGGCACCGGCATCTCCATCCGCGCGGAAGGCACGCGCGAAGGTTACAACTACGCCCTGGCGGACCCCGCGAACGGGGAGATCGTCTCCGGACCGTTTGACTACACCGGCGACGCCGTCTCCTTTACAGACCTCGACCCGGCCGCCGTCTATCAGGTCGTCAGCCGGGTGGGGACGGGCACGTGGCTCAAGGGCGTGCGCGTCTACCCGTACCCGCCGGCCTTTGTGGTGGATTATGACGCCGAAGCCGTGCGCAGCAGCGCCGCCCCGGCGGGGGCGGCGGGCTTTATCCCGGCCGACACCGAGTACCGCGTGCGCGCCTCCGGCGGCGCGGCGCCGTGGCTTGTGGGCGGCGCCGACGCGTGGCGGCGCGGGACGGGCACCGAACGCCTGGAGCTGGACCAGGCCGGCGTGACCGCGGGCGGCAAAAGCGTCTTTGACGCGCTGGACGACGCGGGCGCCGGCGGCGCGGTGATCTCCTACCGCCTGGCCATCGCGGACGGCTATGTGGGCCAAAGCGTGCAGCCCGTGTTGAGCCTGACGGCACCCGCGCGCCTGGCGGCGCCTTCGGCGGCGGCGGGCGACTGTGCCGTGAACTTCACGGACGAGCTGCTGACGGTCGGCGCCGCGGCGCTCCAGTGGCGGGCGGAGGCCTCCTCCGGCTACACCGCGCTGGACGCCGGCGGCTCTGCGGACTTCGCCGCGCTCGGCTGGAGCGCGGCCGTGGGGCAGCGCGTGGTGCTGCGCCATGCGCCGGACGCCGCGTCCTTCGCCTCCCGCGACAGCGCGCCCGTCGTGCTGCCGGGCCGGCCGCCGGCGCCCGAGGGGCTGACGGCGGCGCTCGTC
>JAITDM010000303.1 GCA_031282535.1 Oscillospiraceae bacterium | reverse complement strand
CCGGCAGCCCGGCGATGAGGTCCATGTTGACCACCGGGAACCCGGCGCGGCGGACCAGCGCGTACGCCGCGCGCACGTCCGCGGCCGTGTGGGGCCGCCCGACGGCCGCGAGCACCTCGTCTTGCATCGACTGCGGGTTCACGCTCACGCGCGTGACGCCGCAGTCGCGCAGCACGGCCAGCTTCTCCGCGTCGACGGTGTCCGGCCGGCCGGCCTCCACCGAATATTCCCGCAGGGCGGTCAGATCGAAATGCGCGGCCAGGGCGTCTGTCACGGCGCCGAGCTGCGCGGCGGAGAGCGTGGTCGGCGTTCCGCCGCCGATGTAGAGCGCGACGGGGCGCAGGGAAAGGGACCGGCAGAGCGCGCCGGTCAGTTCGATCTCCCGGATGAGCGCGCGGACAAACGCCGGCAGCAGCGCGCCGGCTTTTTCGACGGAGTGGCTGACGAAGGTGCAGTAGGCGCAGCGGGTGGGGCAAAAGGGGATGCCGACATAGAGCGATATATCGCGCGGGGCCAGGGAGACTTCGATGGCCCGGGCCGCCTCCGCCGCCGCCAGACACAGCGCGCGCTGCCGCGGAAACACCCGGTGGCGGTCCCGCAGCAGGCGGTCCGCCTGCGCCCGCGTGCCGCCCGCACGCAGTACCCGCAGCGCGACGCCGGCCGGCCGGATGCCGGTCAGCGCCCCCCAGGGCGGCCGGCGGCCCGTGGCCAGACAGGCGGCGCGGTAGAAAGACAGTTTCAGCGCGTAGCGCCACGCGCGCGTGCGCGCCACATCGTCCGCCGCCTGGGCCGGCGCGTACGCCGCCCCGCGCGAGACCCGCCCATTCAGACGGATCACGGTGACGGCGGTGACCCGCGCCGCGCCGCGCAGGAGGCGGGATTCGATCCCCTCTGCGTCCGGCGCCATCGGGTCCGGGCAAAACACGGGGCGTTCGTCCGGAAAAAACGTGAGCAGGCACTGCTCGACGGCGTAACGCTCCGCGTGGCCGCTGAGGTGCAGATTCACAGGCGGAAAGGCGGCTGCAGATAGGGGTTGTTCGCCTTCTCGCGGGCGAGCGTCGTGGCCTCCTCGTGGCCGGGGTACACGACGGCGTCGCCCGGCCAGGCCGCGATCTTCGCCAGGGAGCTCCGCATGGCCTCCGCGTCGCCACCCGGCAGGTCCACCCGGCCCACATCCCCGGCAAAGAGGGTGTCGCCGGAGAAGATCACATCCCCGCACACGATCATGCAGGCGCCGCGCGCGTGCCCCGGCGTGTGGCGGTAGGTAAAGGTCATGGTCCCGGCCGTCAGCTGCGTGCCATCCTCCACGGCGCGCACGTCCTCGGGCGGCCGGTACGAGAGCGGCAGGCCGTAGCGCCGGCCGGGGGCGACGATGCCGTCCCGGTCCAGCCGGTGGACGTACACGGGCGCGCCGGTGGCCCGCTGCAGGGCGGGCGCGCCCAAAAAGTGGTCGAAATGCGCGTGCGTGATGAGGATCAAGGTGAGCGTCAGCTCCCTTTGCCGCAGCGCCTCCAGGATCTGCTCCGGCTGCCCGCCCGGATCGATCACCACCGCCGGGCCGGGCGCCCCGTCCCACACGAGGTAACAATTTTCCGAAAAATGGCCGACGACCATCGTCTCGACCTGCATCCAAACCCCTCCTCTGTTGGTTATACCCGATAGCCGGTAGGGCGGTTTCTCCGAAACCGCCGCGCGGACGGCTCGGAGAGCCGTCCCTACCGAAGTTGCCGCGCAGACGGCTCGGAGAGCCGTCCCTACCAAAGCGCCGCGCGGACGGCTCGGAGAGCCGTCCCTACCAAAGCCCCGCGCGGACGGCTCTTCGACACGTCCCTACCGAAGTTGCCGCGCAGACGGCTCCTCGACACGGGACGTGTCGAGGAACAGCGTAACAGGGCCGTCGTTGACGGAGTGCACCGCCATGTGCGCGCCGAAGACGCCGGTCTGTACGGGCAGGCCGGCGGCCCGGCAGGCCGATGTGAAGCATTGGTACAGCGGCTCCGCCCGCTCCGGACGGGCCGCCCCCGTGAAACCCGGCCGGCGGCTGGCAAAGCAGTCGCCGAAGAGCGTGAAGTTGGAGACGACAAGCAGCGCCGCGCCGGCCTCGGCCGGCGCCACGTTCATCTTCCCGTCCGCGTCGGCAAAGACGCGCAGACGACACACGCGGTCCGCCAGCCGGCGGGCGTCGTCCTCCGTGTCGTCCCGGCCGACGCCGAGCAAAATCAAAAAGCCCTGGCCAATGGCGGCACAGCGCTCCGCCCCAACCGACACCGAGGCCTCCGAAACCCGCGTCACCACCGCCCGCATACCGCCGCCCCCCTTTGTTTTTGTCGCCGCGACGCGGCGACAAAAACAAGAATTTAGGTTGCGGGTTGCAGGTGCAACCCGCGTTAGTACCTTGTCGCCGCAAAGCGGCGACAAAAAAACCCTCACTGGATCGCGCTCCGGGCCACTTCGATGACGCCCTCCACGCGGCCCAGCCGGGTGATGACGTTCAGAAGCTGTTCGCTGTCGCGCACCTCCACCGTGAGGTAGACGACGGCCTGGTCGTCGCTCTGGCTGCGGCCGCTGATCTGACGCGCCGACACTTTGAGATTGCTGAGCGCCGTGGCAATGTCAAGGAAGAGACCGTCCCTGTCCCGCGCGGTGACGTGCAGGCCGGCCTGGTACAGGTCTTTGATCTCCTCCGACCATGTCACATGCACCCAGCGGCCCGACGCGTCCGGGGCGGCCTGGCCCTTGACGGCGTTTTCGCAGGAGGCCTTGTGCACCGACACGCCGTAGCCGCGCGTGATGAAGCCGACGATGTCGTCGCCGGGCACCGGCGCGCAGCAGCGGGCGAATTTGATGAGACAGTTGTCGATCCCCTCGACAATGACGCCGGAGATGGCCTTGCGGGCCTTTTTGATGTCCCGCACAAAGCGCTCCACCGTCTCCTTGTCGGTCTGCATCTGCAGCCGGTTGATGCGCACCAACTCGTCCCTGATCCGGTTCGCCGCCCGGATGGCCGTGATGCCGCCGTACCCGATGGCGGCGTAGAGCTCCTCCATGGAGCCGAAGGAGAGCCGCTTTAAGATGGCGGTCTGGATGTCATCCGCCGCCAGCGTGGACATGGGGATGCCCACGCGCTTCAGTTCCCGGTCAAACTCCTCGCGGCCCTGCGCGATGTTCTCTTCACGGCGCTCCTTCTTGAACCACTGGCGGATCTTGTTGCGCGCCTCGTTTGTCTTGGCCAGCTTGAGCCAGTCGCGCGAGGGGCCGTGCGTATTGCCGGTCAGGATCTCGATGATGTCGCCGTTTTGCAGGTTGTAGTCGATGCTGACGATCCGTCCGTTCACCTTCGCGCCCATCATCCGGTTGCCCACCGCCGAGTGGATCGCGTAGGCAAAATCGACAGGCGTCGCCTTGGCGGGCAGGTTGATGACGTCGCCGCGCGGCGTGAAGACAAAGACCTCGTCGGCAAACATGTCGATCTTCAGGCTGCGGATGAAGTCCTCGGCGTCGGTGTCCTGCTGCGCCTCCAGCAGGCGGCGCACCCATTCGAGCTTCTGTTCGATCCCGATCTGGCCCTCGACGCCCTGCTTGTACTTCCAGTGCGCGGCGATGCCGTACTCCGCCGTGTGGTGCATCTCCCAGGTACGGATCTGCACCTCAAAGGGCAGCCCTTCGCGCCCGATGACCGTCGTGTGCAGGGACTGGTACATGTTCGGTTTCGGCGTGGAGATATAGTCCTTGAACCGCCCGGGCATGGGCTTGTAGAGGTCGTGGACAAAGCCCAGCACGTTGTAGCAGTCCGCCAGCTCGTCCACGATCACCCGCACGGCGTAGAGGTCGTAGATCTCAAACAGGGACTTGTGCATGTTGTACATCTTACGGTAGATGCTGTAGATATGCTTGATGCGCCCCTCGATGTGGGCCTTGATGCCGCTCTCCGCCAGCCGGTCGGCCAGCCGCTCCTGCACGTGGGACAAGAAGGACTCGTGGACAACGCTGCGCGTCGCGAGTTCGCTCGTGATCTCCTTGTAGCCGACGGGGTCCAGGTTGAAGAGCGCCAGGTCTTCGAGCTCCCACTTCATCTTCTGCATCCCGAGGCGGTGCGCCAGCGGCGCGTAGATCTCCATTGTCTCGAGCGATTTTTCGCGGCGCTTCTGCGCGTTGTGGTACTCCAGCGTGCGCATGTTGTGCAGTCGGTCGCAGATTTTGATCAGGATGACCCGGATGTCGCGCGCCATGGCGAGAAACATCTTGCGCAGGTTCTCCATCTGCTGGTCTTCCTTCGACGTGTAGGGCACGCGGGTCAGTTTCGTGACGCCGTCCACGAGATTGGCCACCGTCGCGCCGAAATTCTGTTTGATGTCGGCGTATTCGAAGCCGGTGTCCTCGATGGTGTCGTGCAGCAGCGCCGCGATCACAGAGTCGAGGTCGAGCGCCAGATCGACCACGATGTGGGCGACCTCGACCGGATGCGTCACATACGGGCTGCCGTCCTTGCGGAGCTGCCCCTCGTGGGCGCGGGCGGCAAACTCGTAGGCCGCGCGCAGGCGCGCCGCGTCGACGGCGGGCGTGTTGACCCGCAGCCGCGCGAGCAGTTCTTCGTAGCGCTGTTCGCACAGCGCCGTCGCCTTGTTCTCTTCCATCCGGCTCCCCTCCTCCCGTCCGGTCTCACGCAATCATCACACGCCAAAACGCCTGTGCCGCCGTCACGGGGCCAGCGACGCAAGAATCCGGGAGGCGGCGAGATCGGCCTTCTCCCGGACGGCGGCGGTCTCGATCGTGAGCTCGACCCCCGCCTCCCAGCGCCGGATCAGCGACAGCTCCGAAAACACGTCCAGCGCCACCGCCACCCGGCCGAAGCTCCCGGGCAGGCCCGCGGCCACCGCGTCACCCGCGGCCGACCCCGACGCGGCCCCATCGGCCGCGGGAGCCGACGGAGCGACCGCCACCAGCGCCGCGAGGGCGGCAGCGA
>JAITDM010000299.1 GCA_031282535.1 Oscillospiraceae bacterium | reverse complement strand
CCCCGGGTCCCCCTGGCGTCCCTGCGGTCCGGCGGGCCCGGGTTCGCCCTGGCGTCCCTGCGGACCGGCGGGCCCGGGGTCGCCCTGGAGTCCCTGCGGCCCGGGGGGCCCTGGATCGCCCTGGAGTCCCTGCGGTCCGGGGGGCCCTGGGTCGCCTTGCGGTCCCTGCGGTCCGGCGGGGCAGTGCGTGTGCCCGCAGCAGCATTTTGGGTATGTAGGCAGACAGCCGTATTGATCTTGCATGCACAAAGCGCTCACACCTTTCAAACCCATCGTATGGCGGGCAAGGTTTGGTTGTGAGCGCATGGCCGTGAGGGGGAACTACTGAAACACCTTGACGCGTTCGGTTGCGGGGAGGGTGTCCTTGTCCCCCGGTTGGGCGGTGGGGCGGCCAAAGGGCATCTGGGCAATGAGTTTCCAGCTCTTCGGGAGGTCCCACTGCGCCGTGACCGCTTCGTCGATCAGCGGGTTGTAGTGCTGGAGAGAGGCGCCAAGTCCGTCCGCCTCCAGTGCGACCCAGATGTTGCTCTGCAGCATCCCGTTCGCCTGCTGGGACCACACGGGGAAGTTGTCCTTGTAAGCGGGGAAGCGGGTCTGCAAGTCCTCCACGGTGTTCATTTCCTCAAAGAACAGGATTGTCCCCGCCGCCGCCGCGAAGGACTGAAGCTTCTCGGCTGTCTTGGGGAAGGCCGCCGGCGGCACAAGGCCGCGCAGGATGTCCGCCGTGATGCGCCACAGCGTTTCGTGGTGTCCGCCGAACAGCACAACCGTCCGTGCCGACTGCGAGTTGAAGGCCGAGGGTGTGAGCGTCACGGCCTGCTCCACAATGTGCCGGATGTGTTCCGGGGTGACGGTGATGTTTTTGTCCAGGCTGTAGCAGCTGCGGCGGTGGGCCAGGGCCTCCCAAAATGTCTGTTTCACTTGATTTCCTCCTATCGCTAAAAATCGCCTGTATGCGCCCGGTTACACGGACTCCCGGCCGGCGGCGCCGTCTCGGCCTCCAGCGCCGCGGCGTATTGGAGCAGCGCCGGCTTCTTGTTGTCGCACGTGCCGTCGATCACCGCGAGCAGGAGCGCGCGGAGCAGCCGCCCGATGGGCGGGCCGGGTTCGCGGCCCGCCGCGAGCAGGTCATGGCCGCTGATGTCCAGCGACTGCAAGCTGTAACAGTCCCTCGACGCGATCACCTCGTCGAGCAGCAGGCGGAGACGTTCCACTTTGGCCGCATGAACCTCGCGGGCCGCCTCCGCGTGACCCGCCGCGTCCGCCGCCTTCAGATCAAGCAGCTGGCGAAAGGCCGGTTCGTCCAGTCGCGCGAGCCAGCGTTTGACGCCGGCGTCGGTTTCGGCGATTTCGGCGTCGTGATGGCGTATCAGAAGCAGCACCCGCTTACAAAAATCGCCGCCGAATCGGAGCTTTTCGGCAAACAGTGCCCGGGCCGCCTCCACGGACGCTTTGGCATGGCCGTAGAAGTGGACGACGCCGTGCTCGTCGACGGTCCGGCACGCCGCCTTGCCGACGTCGTGAAGCAGCGCCGCCATGCGCACCTCCGGCGCCGGCGGACTGGCCGCCACCACTTTGACGGTGTGCTGATAGGCGTCTAAAAAGTGGTATTGATTTTGCGTCAGCCCCTGCAGTGCGGCGAGCGGCGGCACGACGGCGGACAGCACGGCCCGGTATGTGCACAGCGCATGTTCGACATGGGCGCCCAGCAGCAGTTTGATCAGCTCCGCCGATGTGCGTTCCGCCGAGACGTTCGCGAGCATCGGCGTCAGCGCCGTGACCGCGTCGGCGGTGGCCGGGTCGAGTGAGAACCCGAGTTCCGACGCGAACCGGCAGGCCCGCATGATACGCAGCGCGTCCTCGGTAAAACGCGCCTGCGGCGCTCCGACGGTCCGGATTACGCGGCGGCGAATGTCCTTGGCGCCGTCAAACGGGTCGACCAGTCCCGTCTGCGGGTGGCAGGCAATCGCGTTCATCGTGAAGTCGCGGCGCGCCAGGTCGTCGAGGAGGCTGTCCGAGAACGTCACATGGTCCGGCCGCCGGCCGTCGGAGTACACGCCGTCGCCGCGAAAGGTTGTGACCTCGAACAGGGCGCCGTCGACGGAAACGGTCAGGGTGCCGTACTTTTCCCCGGTTGGGATGACGGAGTACCGGGCGCCCAGCGCGGCCCTGACGTCGTCGGGCCGCGCCGACGTGCAGACGTCCCAATCGTGCGGCGCCCGCCCCATCAGCGAATCGCGCACGCAGCCGCCGACGACATAGGCCTCGCAGCCGCGGGCCGTCAAAGCGTCGATGATGACACGCGCGCCAAGGGGTATGTGCACAACCATCGCCTCGTTTGTATCATAGTGTGGTAAAAGTTATGTTTTTTGTGCTGAACAACAATTCAATATCAAACTGTTTCAAGACATTTAATCCAAGCACGCCAAGTGAAAAAGATTCTTCAGGGAACATATGTCCGTAAACTTCCACATTTGGCAATTCGACATTGCCGATTTTAATGTTTTCAAGATTGAAACATTCAACATACAGTTTTGCTCATAATACAACACTGACCCCTTCAGGTAGCTTTCCTGCGTAGAAGATAATACTGCGGCTTGTATCATCCATGTAATGCGCCATTTCCCGTATGACTTTATCTCTGCGTTCACTGTGAAGTACTACCTCTCCGCCGAGGGTTTCCCCCAGTTCGCTTTCGTCACAATTGATCGCAAAGATCCACTGCCCGTCATATTTTTTGTGAATTTCATTTATTGGCAGATACATTGCGGAGTTCCTCCTCTCCTGCATATCAGCACGCTTGCAAGCTGTCGTTGACGTACAACTCCATTGTATGCAAATTCGCGGGGAAAGTCAAGCACTTGGGCTTGACACAGCGGCAAAATTACGATAAAGTGAGATAAACTTTATTTTATCGTAATTTTGGAGGGCGAGGATATGCAGTATATCCAACGTCATTTGGAGCGCAAGTTTGCGGTGCTGGAAAAAACGACGGTTCGGCAGGGCGCGGGCGGTATCATCTGCATGAGTGAGGCGCCCATTCCGATCGATCCGCGGAATTGCTTCATCCCGTGCAACTTAATCTGACCAAACGCCCTGCGGATGAAGGCGGCCCCTGTGGGGGCACATCGATATTCCAAATATTTACATTTTTTGAATTTGCCGTTTTGCAAAATTTCGCTTGACATCTGCTGTTTATCGGAGTAGAATAATGTCTATCAGGATAGACAGGGGGGGGATTCGACATGGCCGAGGGGTTCAAGCTGTACGACGCGGAGTACCGTTTTGCTTGTATTGTCTGGGAGAACGAGCCGATTCCGTCCGGCAAGCTCGCGGCGCTTTGCGCGGAGAAGCTGGGCTGGAAGCGGACGACCACGTATACCGTGCTCCGGAAGCTGAGCGAACGCGGGATCCTGCAAAACGCCTCCACGATGGTCACGTCGCTCGTGAAGAGGGACGAAGTGCAGCGCTACGAGAGCGCGGCGGTCGTTGAGCGGGCGTTTGACGGCTCGCTGCCGAGCTTTGTCAGCGCCTTTTTGAAGACAAAGAGGCTCACGCCGGAGGAAGTGGCCGAGCTGCAGCGGCTGATTGACGAGCACACGGAGGGCTGACGGTTATGGACAGTGTGTTCTTGACGGTTTTGAACATGAGTCTGACGGCGGCATTTGTCATCGCCGCCATCCTGCTGGCGCGGTTTGCCCTGCGCCGCAGCCGCGCCCCGAAGCTGATCTCCTACTTGCTGTGGGCGGTGGTGCTGTTCAACTTGCTCTGCCCGTTCAAGCTGGAGAGTGTGTTCAGCCTGATGCCCCGGCATCTGCCGGCTGTTTCGGAAGAGATGGCTTACGGCGTCCACGCCCCGGCCATCAGCATCCCGCTCGGGTCCCAAGGGCCGGAAAACTCCGTCAACAGCGTGCCTGTGGCAACATCAGTCGAAATTCCCGTCGGATTGCTTCTCTCGTACGTTTGGCTGGCGGGCGTGGCGGCGATGCTCGTCTATGGCATGGTCGCGTATCTCCGGCTGAAACGGCGCGTGGCGCTGGCGGTTCGTGTGGAAGGAAACATCTACGAGTCGGACAGAATCGACGCTCCGTTCGTGCTTGGATGGACCAGCCCGCGCATCTATCTCCCGGCGGGGATCGATTTGCCGCAGTATGGGCATATCATCGCCCACGAACGCACGCACATCAAACGGCGGGATCCCCTTGTCGCCACCGTCGCGTTCTTTGCGCTCGCCCTGCACTGGTTCAATCCGCTCGTTTGGGCGGCGTATTACCTGATGCTGCGCGACATGGAAAGTTCCTGCGACGAGGCGGTGCTGCGGGGCGCCGGCGCGGACATTCGCTGTGCGTATTCGTCCGCGCTGTTGTCTGTGGCGAACAGCCGCCGCGGCCTGCCGATCCCCCTCGCGTTTGGCGAACAAAGTGTGAAAGACAGGGTGAAGAACGTGCTGAACTTCAAAAGGCCAAGCAAGATGATCATTGTCGCGGCGGTGGTTCTCACATTCGGGCTGACATGGGGATTCGC
>JAITDM010000264.1 GCA_031282535.1 Oscillospiraceae bacterium | reverse complement strand
CCCAATTGATATAACCGTAACCCGGTGTCAGACCGGGCCCTACGAGTTGACTGTTGGCCCAGACGTAGGAGATGCGGCTCAGGTCCAGCCCGCCCTCGTAGAACTCCCGCGCCAGCTCGGAGAGGCCCTCGTCGAGCCATTCGTCCACTTCGCCCCGGTTAGCGAAGTTCGCGGCGTACTCCGAGTAGTTGATCACATGCTGAAACTCGTGCGCGAGCGTCCCCAGCCCGGTGTCGAAGCCGGTGGTCAGGTATGCGCTCTGCAAGTACACGATGTCCGCGCAATTCGAATACTGATAGACTCCGGTCCTGGAAGAGAAATCCCCGCCCCAGAAATAGCCGCCTGTGCTGGCGGGGCTGATGTCGTAGTAGAGGATGGTCAGCTTGCCGTTCTGATCCACATCCCGCGGCTGCCCGAAATAGGTGTCCAGCTCCGCGTCCGTCATCATGGGGTAGATCTTTTCGTCAAATGCCTCGGCAATGCGCGCCGCGTTTTCGAGTACGGTGTCTTTGTTGTTCACAAACACGGCGACGTCTGAAATGACGTATATGTAGCAGTGCGCCCCAATGGCGATGAGCTCGCTTGTCTTTCTCGTCCGGCTGCTGGTAACCGTACCGACATAGAAGCTCTTCTTATCCCCGATCTTCGGGGCGACCTCGTCCGCGCTCTGCAAACGCAGCGCGCTTGCCCGGCTGGGGGCGGCGGGGATGACGGGGGGATTCTCCGCCAGATCGACCGAGAGCTGGGGCGTGGCGCACCCGAGCGTGCTGCCGTGACGTGAGACGACGAGCCGCTGACCCCGCTTGTCGGGCGGGACCTGCCCCCGATTTGTCGTCCGCGGCAGCGGCTTGAGATTGGACAGATCCGGCAGCACCACCGCCGCCGCGCCGGCGGGACGCCCGCTCGGACGGCGCGCGGTCAGCGCCTGCGCCGCGCCCGGAAGAGCGAGCGATATCATCAGCAACAGGACGAGCAGCAGACTCAGTTTCCTCTTCATAGGTGATTTCTCCTTCGTTTCTTTTCGCCGGGCGCCTCTCCATCGGCGCCGCATCCAACAGACGCGACGGGAGACCCCCAATTCTTCTTTTTTCTCTGCATTCTCTATGCATACTTCTCTATATTTTATTATACCCTCATCCAAAATTTATGTCAATTTATTTCCCAATTGCGGGCAACGAATTTGTTGTTTCCCCCAAACACAGCCCCCGCCGGGGCCGACCGGCCATGCGGGATTTCTCAAAAATAAAAAACCCCACCCGGGCGGGTGGGGCGGCGCGGCGCGGCGGGGCTCAGGTCAGCCACTGCAGCACCAGAACCCACAGCGGGATCCCCGCCAGCGAAAACAGCGTGGACACCGTCAGCATCTGGGCGGCCAGGCGGTGGTTGGCGCCGTGCATCCGCGCCATGATGACGCACTGGTTCATGACCGGCATGGCGGCAATCATCGTGAACACGCCGGTCATCATGGGCGGCGCGCCGCACAGCAGACAGGCGGCCATCGTGACGCCGGGCATGAGCACGAGCCGGCCGAAGAGCGTCAGCCAGCCGGCGCGGCCGAGATGCAGCGACGCGCGGCCCATGCGCGAGAGCACCGCGCCCGTCGTCAGCAGCGTCACCGGGACCGTGAGATTCCCGAGATAGGTGATCGCCTGCGTCAAAAACGGCGGGAGCGGGAGCCCCGTCAGCGCCACGGCAAACCCGGCGAGGAAGCCGAAGAAGGGCGGCGAGAGGATCTGCCGGACCGTCGCCCCCACCGAAGCGGGCCGCTGCCCGCCGTCGGCGGCGATGCCGAGGTTGCCCAGTGTCCAGAAAATGGTCGTGTTGAACGGAAAATAGGCGACGACATAGGGCATGGCCGCCTCGCCGAAGATCTCCAGCGCCACCGGCAGACCGATGAAAATCGAATTGGACAGCGCGAACATGACGAGGAAGACGCCCGTGTCGCCGCGCGGGAGGCGGCACAGGAGGCGCAGCGCAAACCCCAGCCCGTACCCCAGCAGCATGCAGACGAGCGGGATCAGCAGCAGCCACCCGGCCTGCCGCAAAAACGCCCCCGAGATGTGGGCGACCGTGCTGCCGAAGAGCATCGCGGGGACGGAGAAATGGATGGTGAGGCGGGACAGCGACGTCTCCAGTTCCTCCGTGAGATAGCCGAGACGCGCCATCAGCGCCCCCGCCCCGACAAGGACGAGAATCATCAGGACACCCTGCAGGGCCCGTTCGACCGACACGCAAACACCCCCATGTATATAGACAATAGTCCGGGCGCCGGTATAGCGGGGGCGGGCGGCGCATAGACTGTGTAAACGGCTGGCGGGCCGGGGCCGGCGGACGGCCCGGGTCCATGGATCAATGTATGGCAAGAATGCTATCATATTACAAAATATTCCAATTTCGGAATTCGGAGGGAGTCCTATGGCGACGACACGCGCGGCCGGGCGGCGGACGGGCTTTTCCCTGTCCCCCCTCCGGCGGATCCTGCGCATCCTGACGGCCGCGCTGCTGCTGCGGCTGTTCTTCGTCTCCCGGGCGGGCGCGGCGCTGGACGCCCTGCTGACCCGCGCCGGGCAGGTCCCCGCCTTTGCCGCGGCCGCGCTGGGCTTCGAAACCGGGCGGTTTTCCGCCGCGCCGCCGGACCTGCTCACCCTGCTGGCGGAGCCGTCGGCGCTGCTGTCGGTCCGCGCGCTGTCATACCGGGCGGCGCCGGCCGGAGACGACGACGTACCGGCCGTCCTGCCGGAGACCCCGGCGCCGGCCGCCCCCACGGCGGCGCCGACCCCCGGCAGACACGCCGCGCCGAAGACGACGGATATGCCGAAACCCACGCCGGCCGACCCGGCCGCGCCGGAAACCCCCGCCGGCCCCGCGCCGGAGACCGCCCACATCCGGGAGATCACCCTCCGGCCCGCCGGCACGGAGGGCTACGACACGGCCCAAGGGGTCTATGTCAAAAACGAGAGCGGCCTGTCCGTCGACATGGAAGCCCTCCTCGCGCAGACGCCCTCGCTCCCGCTGGCGCGCGGCAAGCCGCAGGTGCTGATCGTGCACACCCACGGCAGCGAGGCCTACTGCCCCGACCCGCAGAACCTCTACACGCCCAGCGACGTGGAGCGCACGGAGGACCGCCGGTACAACGTGGTGCGCGTGGGCGACGAGATCACCGACGCGCTCACGGCCCGGGGGCTGTCTGTCCTCCACGACCGGGAGATCCACGACTTCCCCAGCTACACGGGCTCCTACGGCCGCTCGCTGGAGGCCGTCACCAAGGCGAAGGCGGAACACCCGTCTCTCCTCGTGATCCTCGACGTCCACCGGGACTCGATCGTCACGTCGGACGGCGTCACCTGCAAGACCGCCGTCGCCGTGGCGGGGGAAAAAATGGCCCAGCTCATGCTGGTCGTCGGCACCGACGGCGCGGGCCTCACCCACCCGAACTGGAAACAGAACCTGTCGCTGGCCGCGCACCTGCAAAAAGCGGCCGACGCACGCGCCCCCGGCCTCATGCGCCCCATCAACCTGCGCCGGGAGCGCTTCAACCAGCACGCCGCGCCCGGCGCGCTGCTCCTGGAGGTGGGCGCCAGCGGCAACACCCTGCCCGAAGCGCTGGCCGCGGCCCGGCAGTTTGCCGGCGTATTGGGCGACTACCTGGTAGAGCAGCTCCCGTGAGCGCGCGTCAGAGGGCGATCTGCGCCGGGTGGCGACCCTGCCAGTGGGAGTTTACCAGCAGCTCCCGTGAGCGCGCGTCAGACGGCGATCTGCCCGGCCAGCAGGCGGTCGACCGCCGCGCGCAGGGCGGGGCACTGCGACAGCGCGGCGTCCTCCTCCAGAAGCTGCCCGGCGGCCTCGGCCGCCAGCGACAGCACCGTCATGTCGGTGGCGAGATCGGCCACCTTCAGGTTGGGCAGCCCGTGCTGCCGGTGGCCGAAGAAATCGCCGGGACCGCGCAGCGCCAAGTCCCGCTCGGCGATGGCAAAGCCGTCGTCCGTCTTCGCCATGATGGCCAGCCGCGCGCGCGTCGCCTCGGTGAGCGCCTCGGAAAACAGCACGCAGT
>JAITDM010000207.1 GCA_031282535.1 Oscillospiraceae bacterium | reverse complement strand
GGTTCTGGACGTCGCTCTCGAAGACGAGACCACCCCGGTGCATCAGCGCCAGCTGGTCGCAGGTGTCCTCCAGTTCGCGCAGCGAGTGGCTGGAGATCACCGCCGTGGCCCGGCGCGTCTCGATGTCCTCGTACAGCGTGCGTTTGACGAGCGCGCGCATCACGGGGTCAAGCCCGTCGAAGGTCTCGTCCAGCAGGATGTAATCCGTGCGGCAGCTCAGCGAGAGCAAGATGGCCGCCTGCCGCCGCATGCCCTTGGAAAATGTCTGGATGCTTGCGTTCATATCGAGCCCGAAGCGCGCCGCGAGTTCGCGGAGCCGCTCGTGCGAGAACGCCGGGTATTCCGCGGCGTACAGCCGCGCCATGCGGCGCATGTTGGCCCCCGGCAGAAAGAACAGTTCGTCCGCCACGAAGATCATGCGCTGTTTGGCCATCGGGTCGTTGCCCACCGCCCGGCCGTCCAGGCGCACATCGCCCGCATCCGGGCGGTAGATCCCGGTGATCAACCGCAGGAGCGTCGATTTGCCCGCCCCGTTGGAGCCGACGAGCCCGTAGATGCACCCGTTGTCGATCTTACAGCTGATGCGGTCCAGCGCCCGGCACGCGCCGAACGCCTTTGTCAAATTTCTTACCTCAATCATCGGTCGTCCTCCCCTTTGCGCCGGCGCCGGCGGCTTCCTCCACCGCGCCGTGCAGTTCTTTCATCGTGGCCCCCTCGCTGTGCAGCTGCGCGGCCAGCGCGCCGAAGGCCCGCAGCTTCTCCCGCATCCCGTGTGCGATGATGTCCCGCGCGCCCGCCGAGACGAAGCGTCCGTTCCCCGGTGCGCTCCGGCACAGTCCGCGCCGTTCGAGCTCCGCATACGCCTTTTGCAGCGTGTTGGGGTTCACCTCCAGCGTCACCGACAGCGCGCGCACCGACGGCAGCAGTGCCCCCTCGGCAAAGTCCCCCAAGCGGATCTTCATCTCCACCTGTTCAATCACCTGCTCGTAGATCGGCACCCGCGACAGTTTGTCAATGCTCAGCACATCCTCCCCTCCTTTTCCTGCATTTGGACGGCGTCCATCCTCTCCGCCGGCGCAGCACCGGGCGGATATGATCGACGCCGCCCGCTCGGGCGATGGTTTTGCGTGAACTGTGTGTATTAGCTGTCATAGTACACATGCACTATACACCCGCCCGGATGTGTTGTCAAGGATTTTTTGAGAGTCAATCTTTGTTATTTTTTTATCGATTTCATTGACATGCTGGTTTCCTGTGGTATAATTGAAAGCATCCGGTACTTCGATATTTTTGAGTTGGTAAATTTTTCCAATCTTGCGCATGGGGAGGAAGACACACATGGGAGAAAGAATCTACAACTTCTCGGCCGGGCCGGCGATGATGCCGGAGCCCGTACTGACGCGCGCCGCCGCCGAAATGCTGGACTGGAACGGCAGCGGCATGTCCGTCATGGAGATGAGTCACCGCTCTAAAACATACGCCGCGATCTTTGACGATGTGGAGCGGAGTCTGCGCGCATTGATGGGGATCCCCGACACATACCGCGTCCTGTTTTTGCAGGGCGGCGCCACGCTGCAGTTTTCGATGATCCCCATCAACCTGCTGCCGCGCACCGGCCGCGCCGACTACGCGATCACGGGGGAGTTTTCTAAAAAGGCCTTCAAAGAGGGGCAAAAGGTGGGCGAGGTGCGCGCCGCCGCCGATCTCTCCGGAGAGAACTTCAGCCGTATCCCCGCGCAGTCCGAGCTGGCGCTCGACGCCGGCGCCGCCTATTTCCACTACTGCATGAACAACACCATCTTCGGGACCAAGTGGCCCTATATCCCCGAGACAGGGGATGTGCCGCTCGCCTGCGATATGTCCTCGTGCATCCTCTCGGAGCCCGTGGACGTCTCCCGCTTCGGTCTCATCTACGCCGGCGCGCAAAAGAACATGGGCCCGGCGGGCCTCACCGTCGTCATCCTCCGCGAGGACCTGGCCGGCGCCGCGCCACCCTCGACGCCGGGGCTGCTCGACTACGCCGCCCTCGTCAAGTCCGGCTCCATGCTCAACACGCCGCCCACTTACGGCATCTACCTGCTGGGCCTGGTGCTCGACTGGGTGCGCGACCAGGGCGGCCTGGACGCCATGCGGATCCACAACCTCGCCAAGGCCGCCGTGCTCTACGACGCGCTGGACGAGAGCCGTCTGTTCAAGCCGTCCGCCGACAAGGCTTCGCGCTCGATGATGAACGTGACCTTCTTCACCGGCGACCCGGCGCTCGACGACCTCTTCGTCAAGGAGGCGGCCGCCGCCGGTCTGGTCACGCTCAAGGGCCACCGCGCCGTCGGCGGGATGCGCGCCTCCATCTACAACGCCATGCCGATGGAGGGCGTCGTCAAGCTCGCCGCGTTCATGCGGGCGTTCGAGAAACAACACTGAGGGGGCGCACACATGTATAAAGTGCTCACACGCAACAAAATCGCCAAAGTCGGGCTCGATCAACTGGATCCGGCCCTCTTCACACATTCCGAT
>JAITDM010000176.1 GCA_031282535.1 Oscillospiraceae bacterium | reverse complement strand
TGAGATGAAACGGCTCATAGCCAATCTCGATAAACCCGAGTATGTTCACCTTGCGGTCAAGGTCGTTGAACTCGCGGATACTTATGCCGTGCCGTTGGCGGTAAAGCCGCGAGATTTGTGTCTGCATAACGGCAACCGGGTCAATCTCTTTGAACATATCTGACCTCCTAAATTTCGAGCCAGCGCTCGTTGTCGCCGCACAGTTCTGCGTCCAGCATATCCATCACATACTCAACACTTTCGAGCGAGAGATATGACTCCGGATTCATCAGCAAAGCGTATGTCCTTGTTGTCATAAACTCACGCACCCCTTCGGTAGTGGAAATACCTTTCTGCTCGGCATAACGGCGACCGACTTCCGCCGCAGTCATATCGGCAATGAATGCCGATGCCTCTGGAATTTGTTCTTGTTTCATCGTATGCGCTCCTTCCCTTTCAGCGCGAGAAACTGCGCAGCAGTTTGCGTTCGGAAAAACATTTGATGCGGCAATTCATATGGTTTGATAATTTTATTTATTATACACCATAACTTTCAATCTATCAAGTGGGTTATTTATCTCTCCACTGATGGCGCAAGAGCAGTGTGTAAGGCGTCCGGGGGCAGACACACAGGTCTGCCCCTACGGGCGCGGCGTCATACGGTCGCCGGCGGATGTGTGACGCGATGGCAAGGCCCCCTGTCTCGGTGGGAGACAGGGGGCCTTGTTTTTTTGCCTCACGCAGTGCCCGCGTCCGGCGGCGCGGGGCGCGCCGGTCGGCGCTTGCTCAGCACCGCGATGACCACCACGGCGGCGGCCAGCAGCACCGCGAGTATGCCGGCGACGAGCGGCCATGGCCCGGCGTCCGTGCCCGGCGGCACGGCCAGCGGAGCCGCGGCGTCCGCCGCCGTCACCGTCTCCACGGGGCCCGTGAAGACCTCCGGGCCGATGTCGAGGACGAGCACGGACGAAACCGGATCGTTCACGACGGTACCCGTCTCGTCCGTGCGGACCCGCAGAATCTGCTCCAGCCGGATCTGACGGGGCTCGGACCCCTCGTAGCGCAGACCGATTTGGCAGAGCGTCCGGTCCCCGCTGATGTCGTTCACGCCGTCCTTCACGTAGAGACCCACCAGGTAGGAGACCGAGCCCGGCTCCGCCCCGTCGCGGCCCCGGTGGTAGACGCCGCCGAGGTCCTCGGCGAAAACGATGTCCAGGTCCTCCTCCGCCAGCGGCCGGATGAAGAGGCTGGCCCGGTCGCTGCTCACGAGGGCAAATTCGAACGCCGAACAGGGCTCGTACGGGCCGACGGCGGACACCGACAGCGTAAAGTCCACGCCGGTTTCATCGACGACGGCGTCCGAGACGACCGCCTTTAGGGCTGCGCCCTCCGCGGCCGCGGACGCGGCCGCAAGTGCCGCGTGCTGCGTGCCGAGTGCCGGGTTCCCGGCCTCCGCGACGGCCGCCGCGGACGCGGCCGGCGCACAGACCAGACAGACCGCCCAGAGCACCAGCGCGGCACAAAGACATCGGTTTCGCTTCATATTCATTCACCCGTCCAATCGTTGGCTGTTTGGTTCCGGCCTCCGCAGCCGCGCGGCCGCGACAGGCGGCGCGGACATCCGCACCGCCTGTCAACGGCCGCTAACTGTCAAATGCAACTGTTATCTGTTCGCTGTGATCCGTTCTCTGTTACGCAAACGCCGCTTGCTGGACTGCGTTCACCAGCGTCACGATGTCGGTGATGTTGACCACGCCGTCGCTGTTTACGTCGGCGGCGGAGACCGTGTTCCAGTTGGGATCGGTGTACACCGCGCCGTAGTAGTACAGGGCCAGCGAGAGGTCGGCGGCGTCCACATGCCCGTCGCGGTTCACGTCCAGCGGGTCGCCGGCCGTGTAGCTGAGCGGCGCGGAGACCGTGTCGCGCAGCGTGCGCAGCTCGACGGCGGTGCCGCGGGAGTACGCGCGCAGGGACTGCAGCGAGAGGGCCGCGGCGGACGGCGTCCGGCCGTCCCGCACGATGAGGCGGGCGGTCACAATGTTTTCGAAGTCGTCGAAGCCGATGATGCCGGTGTTCGCCACGCCGAGCACGACACTGATGAGCCCCTTCTCCTCGTTGACGGCCACGGAGGCGACCTCATAGCCGGTGGGGACGACGGCGGCGGTGGCTTTGAACACGGACGGGTCGTAGGCGAACACGGCCTCTACCGTGTTGACCCTGTCGGCCGCGTAGATCAGGGCGGAGAGACTGAAGTCGATCGGGCCGGGCATGGTCTGCGGCGCCGAGACGACGTTCAGCTTCGCCACGTTGCGGAAGGTGCCCGCCGGCTGCTGGTGCTCATAGGCGCCGATGTCGGGCAGATAGTCCCGCGCCGCGCCGCGCTGGTCGAGCGCCGGGGCCGCGTCGAGATCGCCCTTGTCGATGGCCGGCGAATCGGCCACGTCGAGCAGCGCAAAGTTGGGCGTCAGGCCGCCGTTCAGCGCCAGCTCCGTCGAGAGCCAGGCGGCGTCGTTCTCGCCGGTGAATACGTTATGTTCGCTGCCGGACGCGGCGCGGAAGATCTCCTGCGCCTCTCCCACGGCCGTGTTGCCGGAGAAGATGCTGTTGATCACCGTGGCCTGCGAGGCGGCGCTCGTCGAGGTGTTCGCGTAGCCGCCGCCCTGGCCGCCCGCCGTGTTGCCGACGAAGGTGACGTTGACGATCTCACCGGTCGCCGCCGAGTTGACCGCGCCGCCGTCGTGCCCCGCCGTGTTGCCGACGAAGGTGGAG
>JAITDM010000139.1 GCA_031282535.1 Oscillospiraceae bacterium | reverse complement strand
AGCGCGATGCGGTGTTGCTCCATGTAGCCCGCCAGCGTGGAAAAGAAGCTGTAGACATACGACTCCTCCTCCGCGACGACAGCCTCCACGCGCGCCGGGTCGAGCCCGAGCGCCGCCCCGACGGTGCGGACAAACGCGGTGGTCTCGGTGGGGCCCATCGGGCAGCAGTCGAAGCGCAGGCTCCCGATCCCGTGCCGGTCGCGGAAGAGCTGCTCGGCCTCCCGCGCGAGCCAGGGGGAGAAGATCAGATTGTGGGAGGCCTCGGCCGCGGACCGGAAGGCGTCGACGGTCTCCTCCACGCCAAAGAAGGTGTTCGCCCTGACGCCGAGCCGGCCCAGGACGCGCCGGATCTCGTTCAGATTCCCCTGCCAGTAGAGGTCCTGGTACGGCACAATGCCGAAAAGATTCACCGTGCGGCGGTCCGGCGCGCCGGACCGCGGGCGGACGAGGGACTCGCCCAGCACGCGCAGCACCGTCTCGTAGCCCGCGTAGGTGTCGCCCTTGAACCCCGCCGTGTCCGCAAACACGAGCGGGACGTCCGGAAACTCCGCGATCACGCTGCCCACGTCGTCGCCGATGATCCCGGCGGTGCAGCCCGTCAGGACACAGTACAGGTCGCCGTCAAAGACCTCCAAAGTCCCCCGGATCGTCTCGCGCAGCCGGTCGAGCCCCCCGAAGACGATCTCTTTCTCCAGCATGACCGTGCAGGGCGGCGTCACCATGTAGGACTCGGCCTTCAGGCCGCCCTGGTGGATCTGCCCCAAGTGGGTCATCTGGCTGCAGCCGGGCCCCGTGTGCAAAATCGGTACCACGCGGGGGATCGCGAGCAATGTGCCGAGCGCGCCGCCCAGGATGCAGGAGGCGCGCGGGTTTTCTAAAATCTCAGGCATGGTCGTCCCTCTCTCCGCTGCCGGTTTGCGCTGACGAGACCGTCGGTGCGGCCGTCGTCAGACGCATTTCTGACACTTAAACGATGTACTTGAATGCGTTTTCGGCGTACCAGGCGTCCCGGTAGGGGAGCTTTTTGTGCGCCGCCAGCTTTTTGACAAAATTGGGATTTTCCAGTGCGTCGGCCAGTTTGATGGCCAGCGCCGCGAGGCCCCGGTAGCCGAAGGTCACGCTTTTGCGGTCCACCTGAAACACGGCGGGGACCCCTTGGCGGCGCGCCTGGTCGACGCCCATGCCGAGGAAGAGGTCCGCGTCCAGCTTTTGGATGAGATTGGCCTGCTCATAGGCCTGTGCGCCGTTCAGCGTGAGCAGGGTCTCGGCGCCGAAGGTGTCCGACAGTTTGGCGAGCTCGTCGCTCAAAAAATCGTCGTAGAGGGCCGTCTGCACCGCGGCCACCTCAAACCCGAAGTCGCGGGCCAGCGCCACGTTGGAGAGGCTGCGCATCAGGTTGGTCGTGATCACGACCCGTTTTCCCTGGATGCGCCGGCGGATCTCTTGGACCTTCGGCATGTACCGGGCCCGCTCCTGCGCGAGGTACGCCTCGGCTTCGGCCTCCCGGCCCACCTCTCGGGCGATGCCGCGCAGCCACTCGTCCGTCTCCTCCGAGCCGATGGGCAGCACGAAGCGGGTGTAGGGGATGTCGTAGGTCTGCCACAGATAGGCGAGCAGGTCGTCCGCGAACGCCGAGCAGATGGAGGTGGAGACCCGGGCGGACGCCATGCGCCGGAAGTCCGCCAGCGAGCCGGCAAAGGGCAGAAAATTTGCCTCCAGCCCCAGGGCCGCCAGCATCTCGGCTAGGTAGGCCCGGTCCAGGGCGCCGCAGGTGGGCAGGATGATCACGTTGACCAGATTGTCCTGCCGCACCGGGTGGATGTCCCGGAAGAGATATTTCTGGATGCCGTGGAAGGCCACGTCGCTGCCCGTGATCGGGATCTTGGAGCGGAATCCCTCGCAGAAGACCGGGACCAGCACGGCCCTCAGGCCCGGCTGCATCTCCTCGACCACCGCCTCCACGTCGTCCCCGATGATGCCGGAGGCGCAGGACATCATGATCGAGATGACCTCCGGGTCGTAGCGCCGGACCGCCTCTTCGATGGCCCGCCGGAGTTTGTCCTCTCCGCCCATGATGACGTCGCGTTCGTCCAGGTTGGTCGAGAGGATCCGGCTGTTTTCGTGCGGCGCCCCGGTCATGGTGCGGTACAGTTTGACGTTGCTGTTCTCCATCGCCATACCGCCGGCGCAGCCGAGCGGCGAGTGGGCGATGATCACGGAGTTGCTGATGGACTGCATGACGCGCACGGCTGTCACGAGCGGGCACTGCTGCGCCTGCATGAACGAGCGGTTGACGTTTTGCATACACCCGGCCCGAAACTTGCTGTCCATCTCGCAAAAGGCGCCGGCGTCCCCGTAGTACGTGTTGTGCCGGCCCTCCCGGTTGAGCCCCCGACCTGCCATAAGCGGAAAACCTCCTCTTGGGCGCTTCTCGCCGCCGCGTGCCCGGTGCGGCGCCCGGCGGCGGAAGGTTGATTACATAGTATGCATATATGTTTAAAATACCGTCTTGCTCCAGCATACCGCAAACCGGGCCGTTTGTCAAGTGGGGAGCGACACAACAGCACAAAAAGGCCCCATAGATGGAAAACTTTTCCATCTATGGGGCCAAAACATGCTAGCAGATCAGATTTTTCAACACATCGCTGCATGCGTAGAAGCGCTGCAAAACCGGAGGAATCCTGTCAATGTCTGTCTTCCATTGGACTTGGCTAAAATAGATAAAAATTACTTCATCCGTCTCTTGACTTTGCGCATTGTATGCAGTATAATAAAAATGTCTACGCTTGTGCTACGTTTTTGAAAAATATGCCTTTTGCAGGGGTGTGTTTTGGCGCAGTTCCGGTGCGTTTGTGCAGGATAGGACGTGCCGTAAAGGAGATATGGGGAACGCAGATGTGCAAGTTCGTATGCAGGAGGAGGGGTTGGGGCGGATAGAGGTCCTTTGCGGAGGCATTTCCGTGCGGCATCCCGGCGTAAAACGCCGGGATGTCATGAAATATGATTGGGAGGATTGAGGTTGCGTATGAAAACAATCACAGCGCGCGCACTGACGGTTATCATGAGCAAGAAGAGGTACATATCGCTCTTCATGAGCGCCGTTCTTCTTCTGTCATGCCTGCCGGTGCGGGAGACAGTCTTGGCCGCTCCGGAACCGGGTGAACTGTATGTTTCCGGCCAGATGACAGTGAAGACGGGGACGGTCAATCTCACGGAAGAGGGCTCTGTCGACTGGGTGCAGTTCAACAGCGGCAGCATGGGCAGTTACGCGAGAAAGAATATATCCGAACGAGTGATACAGGACATCAAGGCCAACAGAACAACCAGCGGCCCGGTGAATGACTGCCCGTTCTCGTTCAGCTTCTCGGACGCCGCACCGGGGTCGAACCCGGCAAACAGAACCGGTGTCCAAATGCGGGGTCTCGACAGCGAGTATTCGTTCACGATCCCTTACCGCAATACCAAGCCGCAGAACCTGAAAGTGTACTCATCCGTATGGGCCGGGGACATCACGCTGGAATTCATTGTGAACGGAACGGTGCTGTACACTGGCACGTATGGCAAGGACACGTCCTCCGGACAGACCGGCCAATGCTTTGACATCGACTATCAGTTGATCGACCCGTCGGACAAAGTCAGTGTCAGGCTGTTCTGCTCGCTGAACCGCGATACGCAGTGGGGCGGGGCGAGCCATTGCTTGCAGGCGATCACCCTGTCCGGCGAGGTTGCGGAGCCTCCTCCGGAGACTTCGGTTTTTATGGATTATCCGTTCTTCCTGATGACGGCTTCCGCCTGCACGGAAGAGACCGTAAACGAGTCCGCGCCCGCGTCGAACGCCGTGGACGGGAAAACCAATACCTTCTGGCACACGTCCTGGCGCAGCGGCGCCAACGACAACACGCTGCACGCGAACGGAGTCGGAACGATCTATGGGAAGGCGAACGTTGAGAACGGGCACTGGATCCAGATCGATCTCGGAGCCGTCACGAAAGTCGCCGGCCTTCGCTACCTCCCGCGGCAAAACGGAGCGAACGGGCGCTCAACCAGCGCGAGGGTTTACGTAAGTGCCGACGGTTCGGCCTTTGCGCAGGTGGCCGGCCCGCTGACGTGGACGACTGACGCTGACGAGAAGAGAGTCGTATTCGAGGCCGCCGTGGACGCGCGGTATGTACTGCTGCTGTCCCAGGCCCCCGCGGCTTACTGCACGGCGGGACTGATCAGCATTGAGGTCCCGTATGACGAGGAGTCTTCCTTAAAATGGGATTCTGTCAGAGACGCCCTCGCCGAATTGGATTCCGCCGCGATAGGCACTGCCCCCGGTCAATATCCCCGCACCGCCCGGGATGCGGCCGAAGCGGCCATCAAGAGCGCCATAAACGCGGAAAGTTTCCTGCTGGCGAAGAGCGCCATAGACGACGCGCTGGCCGCATTTTGGAACAGCTACATCCGCTACTCAAAAGGCCAGCTTGAAAGCCTCATAGCGGCGGCAAGCGAATTTTTGGCAGAATCCCTGGGCAGCGAGAATATCTCTCAGGCGGATATAGACGCGTTTACGCTTGAGATACAGGCGGCCGAAACCGCATTGACCGGAAGCGCCGACGACATTCACACGGCGTACAAACCCCTGAACGACGCCTTCATTCAATTCAAGGGCAAAGTCAGCGGGCCGCCCCAGAAGAGGCTGACGCCGATCATGGGCTGGGCGTCGTGGAACCTGTACAGAGCCAAAATCAACGAGGCGGAACTGATCAAACAGATGAACGCGCTGGTGAGCACGGGGCTGGCGGATGCGGGCTATACGTTCTTTAACATTGACGACGGCTACTTCGGAGGACGCGGGTCCGACGGCGTGGTACGCACGCATCCCACCAAATTCCCCAACGGAATGGGGATGTTTGCGGATATGGCCCACGAGAAGGGCCTCAGCGCCGGCATTTACACGGACGCCGGTGTCGCCACATGCGCTTCGATATATGACCGCGGCGACGTGGGGACATATGGAGACGACGTCGGCCTGTACGGCCACGAAGAGCAGGACCTGCGGATGTATCTGATTGACTGGGGCTACGATTTCATCAAGGTGGACTGGTGCGGCGGACAGCGGATGGGCCTCAGCGAGCAGACGCAATACACGAAAATCGGGAACATCATAGAGGACATCAGAAACGAAACCGGAAAGTACAAGGTATACAACGTCTGCCGGTGGCAGTTCCCGGGGGAGTGGGTTGTGGACATCGCCGATTCATGGCGGGTCGGCAGCGATCTTGGCGCGAACTTTTCCTCGGTGATGTATCAGGTCGATCGGGTCACGAACCTCGCCCAATATCACGGGCCGGGACATGTGAACGACCTGGACATGATGCAGGTGGGCAACGGCATGACATATGAGGAGGATAAAACCCATTTCACCATGTGGTGCATGATGTCCAGTCCTCTTATGCTGGGCAACGACCTGACGAAAATTTCGCAGCAGACCCTCGACATCGTGACCAACAGAGAGCTGATCGCCCTGAATCAGGACCCGGCGTGTTTGCAGGCGACCCTCGCAAAGACCACGGGAGACGCCCAGATTTGGGTCAAGGATCTTGGCCGCGCCGGGTCGTTGACCAAAGCCGTGGCGCTTTTAAACAGAGGGACGTCGCCGCTTGATATCACGGTCAATTTTGATGAAATCGGGCTCTCCGACGATGTCGTCGTCAGGGATTTGTGGGCGCATGAAGATTTGGACGTGGGCGCCTCTTACACCGCAGCGGTTCCCGCCCACGGCGTCGTCGTGCTGAAAGTAAGCGACGCCAACGATGACGGCAAAAAAATCACTGCCTTTACGCTGAACGGCGTCGCCGGAAGAATTGACGACGAAGCCGGAACGATCAAAGCGGCCCTTCCTTTCGGGACGGACGTTACGAATCTCACTCCGGAGATTGTGCATACCGGCGCGTCAATCAATCCGCCCTCCGGCGCGGTCATTGATTTCACCAGCCCGGTGGACTACCGGGTGACGGCGGCGGATGGCTCCATAAGGACGTATACGGTCACGGTAACTGTCCGGCCGGAAAGCGCCGCGAAGGTGTCGGGCAAAATGACGGGCACGTCAGGGACCGTGAACCTCACGGAAGAGGGAAGCGTTGACTGGGCGCAGTTTAACAGTGGCAGCATCGGCAGCTACGCCAGAAAAGACATTCCGGCGCCGGTGATTCAAGAGATTCGGGCGATCGGGGCGACAAGCGGCCCGATTACCGACGCGCCGTTCTCGTTTGCTTACTCGGATGCCGCTCCCGGATCGGTTCCCAGAAGCCGGTACGGCATACAAGTGCGCGGGCTTGGCGCCGGGTACGAGTTTACGCTGCCATACCGCAGCAGCAAGCCGCACAACCTGAAGGTATATTCCTCCGTCTGGGGCGGCGACGTCACGCTTGCATTTTTGGTGAATGGAGTCGTGATGTACACCGGCACATACGGCAAAGACACTTCCGGAGGCCAGCGCGGCCAGTGCTTTGAGATTGATTACCA
>JAITDM010000067.1 GCA_031282535.1 Oscillospiraceae bacterium | reverse complement strand
AGCGCGAGTATCAGCAGCTTTACACGGGGGTCGAACACGATCTTCATTCCGCAGCTTTCCTCCCACGGCATGACTGTCGGCGGTTGTGTCTGGCGTGGCGGCGTCATAGGTTAGGAATGACAAACTATGGAAAAAAGAAAGCCGCCGACGGTCATTGCTGCAAGTAGCATACCACAATGACCCGCCGCGGCGTTATCTCATTTGGACGCGTACTGTTGTTTTTGGACAGAATCTTTCACGAAAACGAATTTTACCCAACAAATGATGAACACATCATGCTACCCCTCCAACAACGGGGCGTACATCATAAACGCGTGGTTTTCCGTCACGTACTCGTCGTCCGTGACGTTTCCGTCCGGGTCGAGCTTGCGGCGGCGCAGGATGTTGTGCCTCGTGTACATGCCCCATGGCTCCGCTTGTATGAAGCCGCTCTCCTCGTAAACTTCGTACCGACAATCGGCCGGTCTGTCGCAGAGCCACCGCCCGACGAGCTCGGTGTCGGTCAGAGACACGCGCAGCTGCCATATATCGTCGGTGTCGTTGCGCACCATGAGGTCGCCGTAGTTGTAAAAGCACGTCGCGCCGCTGCCGAACGGCTGCGTCCGGTTCGAATCCGGGAACACGTCGTACCCGTGGCGGTGACGCTCCACGACTGTCAGCGGCGTGTGCAGCGTCATCCAATAGATCAGATTGGACATCTGGCACATACCGCCGCCCACGCCGGCGGCGATGGTTCCGCTCCGCAGGATCATGCCGTCGCGATAACCACGCCGCCGCGTCGGCGGTCCGATGGTCCGCCAATATGAAAACGTCTCGCCAGGAAACAATGTCACACCGTCAATGCTGGCGGCGGCAAGGCGCAGATTGACAATTTTGCCGAGCTGCAAACCCATATCCTGCTTGCGCAGCTGACGCAGAAGCGGCGTGGCATGGCGAAACACCGTGTGATGCGGCGCGGCGTCCGAGACGTGTGCGAATTGAATCCCCCCGAACAGCCACACGATATACCGCCGCAGCGTCAGATACTGTTTGCCGAGCCAAAGCCGCACCTTCGAGCGACGCACAGGCCGCCGCGCGGTCGAGAATGTTCCGGCGAAATCCATCGTCCGCACAGTCATCTTTACCCCCCCTGACGGTGCCCCGCGCGGAGCAGGAGGCCCACGGCGACGCCGCCGAGCAGGTTGCCGAGCGTCACCGGCAGGAAGTTGTGCAGACAGCCGGCCAGCGTCAGAGACGTCACGTCGACGCCCGCCGCCGCGGCCGCCTGCGCGTAGGCCGGCACGCGCAACGCCAAAAGACCGGCCGGTATGTAGTACATGTTGGCGACGACATGTTCAAAACCGCCGATGACAAAGAAGGCGACCGGCAAGTAGGCCCCCGCGATCTTCCCAAACGTGTCCCGCGCGGTCCCCGCGCATACAACGCCCAGACACACCAGCACGTTGCAGAAAAACCCCAGCACGACGCCGGACGGGACGGGGAGGGCGCACTTCGCCGCCGCGAGGCGGATGGTGTACACCGCCAGCGCGCCGCCGGCGTGGTCCAGGGTCCCGAAGAACACGCAGCCCGCCGCCACCGCCAGCGCGCCGAGCAGGTTGCCGCAGTAGACAAGAGCCCAGTTGCGCAGCACCCGGGCGGAGGCGGCCGTGCGGTCGAGCGCGGCGAGCACCATCAGGGCGTTGCCCGTGAAAAGCTCCGCGCCTGTCAGCACCACGACGCCCAGCCCAAACGGAAACAGAAGCCCGGCGATAAGCCGCGAGATGGAAGTATTTTCCACAGCGTGCGAAGCCACACCGGCGGTCACGGCGCCAAACGCGATGATGAGCCCCGCCAGCACGGCCAGCGCCAGCGTCCGCCCCGCGGACCGGTCCGCCTTCTCCCGCCCGGCGGCGGCCAACAGCTCCGGCAACGCCGCCGGCCCCCGCAGTTCCATACGGATCATCTCCCGAAAGCACAAATCCGAACACTTCACCGGTCGGGCGAAGGTTCGGACTTGACATTGGTGGTGCGCGAGGCGGGACTTGAACCCGCACGTGCGTATTGCACACTAGAACCTGAATCTAGCGAGTCTGCCAATTCCACCACTCGCGCACATCGTATTTAGTATACTGACATATTGCGGACAATTGGTTGACTTATGGTGTTCAGTATATAGGATCCCCGCGCGTTTGTCAAGACGGCGGTTGAAACTTTTTCAAAATCGCCCTTGTCAAACCGAGATTTTCATGGTATACTATTTTGGCGTGATTATGGGCAGTCCTATGCCGCCGGGTGTGCCGACAGCATGCCCCATTTGTTTCGATGCGGTACGAATGCTCCAAGTGATAAGGAGGAGTTTCCTGTGGATCTGATCCAGGCGCTGACGCAGCCGCAGCTCAAGACCGATCTGCCCTCGCTGAACATCGGCGATACCGTCCGGGTACACATCAAGATCAAAGAGGGCAACCGGGAGAGGATTCAGATTTTCGAGGGCACCATCATCGCCAAAAAGCATGGCGGCATCCACGAGACCGTCACCGTGCGGCGTCTGTCGTACGGCGTGGGCGTGGAGAAGGTGTTCCCCATCCATTCCCCGCACATCGCCCAGTTTGTGCCTGTGCGCCGCGGCAAGGTGCGCCGCGCGAAGCTCTACTACCTGCGCGGACGCGTGGGCAAGCGGGCCAAGGTGAAAGAAGACATCTGACGACATCGGACACCCGAATGAACCCAAATGAGGGAGACGGCCGTCTCCCTCATTTTCGTAAGAGGAACGCGCCCCGGCCCCAAAAGCGTAAAATATTCCTTTTGCTTTTTCCGGGGATGATGTATAATCAAACGGGCGCCCCTGCGGGCGGCGGTACGCCGCCCCGCTCGGCGGCGCGCCAGACAGGCCCGTGAGGGCTGCCGAGGAGGGTTTTATGGACCGGGAATTCGATTTTGTCCCCCAGGGGGATGCAGGGGCGCCGGCTGGGGAGAACCCAGAGACCGGCGTGGCGCTCGACGAACTGCGCACCATGCTGGAGGAGACGCCCCCGGCGGCGCCGGAGGACGAACCGGCACAGCCGGAGAAGGCGGACGAACCCTTCGACTTCGTGCGCGAGCTCTACGACTGGGCGCACGCGCTGGTCACGTCCATCATCATCGTGGGGCTGCTCTTCTCCTTTGTGGCCCGCGTGATCGGCGTGGACGGCCGGTCTATGGAAAAGACACTGTTTGAGGATCAGAAGCTGATCATTTCCAAACTGCTCTACACGCCCAAACGCGGAGACATCATCGTCTTTACCAAAAAAGGCATCCACGAGATGCTGCAGGGGGACCAGGAGACGGACCAGCCCCTTGTGAAGCGCGTCATCGCCGTGGGCGGCGAGACCGTGGACATCAACTTTGAGACCCATCAGGTGTTCGTGGACGGCGCGTTGCTGGACGAACCCTACATTTACGAACCGACGGCCCACCGGAGCGACGTCGTCTTCCCGCAGACTGTCCCCAAGGGGCATGTCTTCGTCATGGGGGACAACCGCAACATGAGCGCCGACAGCCGCACCTCCCAGGTGGGGATGGTCGACAACCGTTACATCTTGGGCCGGGTGCTGCTGCGCGTCTGGCCGCTGCAGGATTTCGGGCTGGTCTCCTAATGCGTGTGCAATGGTTCCCCGGCCACATGGCCAAGACGCGCCGGCTCATTGCGGAGCATTGCCGGCTGGTGGACGCGGTGTGCGAGGTGGCGGACGCCCGGATCCCGCTGGCCAGCCGCAACCCGGAACTGCCCGCGCTCTCCGGCGGCAAGCCGAGCCTGCTGGTCCTGAACCGCGCCGATCAGGCCGACGCGGCGGCCTGCGCGCGCTGGGCCGAGCACTACAGGGCGCACGGGCTCCTCTCGGTGGAGACGGACTGCCGCAGCGGCGCCGGGGTCGACCGCTTTTTGCCGGCCGTACGGACCTTGCTGCGGGAGAAGATCGAGGCCTACCGGGCGCGCGGACAGGTGGGCCGCCCGCTCCGCCTGATGATCGTCGGCATCCCCAATGTGGGCAAATCCTCGCTCATCAACCGCCTGGCCGGCCGCCGCGCCGCCGCGGCGGAGGACCGCCCGGGCGTGACCCGGGGCAAACAGTGGTACCGGCTGGCGCAGGGCCTGGAGCTGCTCGACACCCCCGGGGTGCTGTGGCCCAAGTTTGAGGACGAACGGACCGGGCTGCTGCTGGCGTACACCGGCGCCATCCGGGACGACATTTTGGATGTGGAGACACTGGCGGCGCACCTGATGGCGCTGCTCGGCCGCCGCTATCCGGAGGCCCTCGCGGCCCGCTATCAGCTGGTGCCGGGGCCGGAACCGGACGGATTTGCGCTTCTGGAAGCGGCGGCGCGCCGCCGCGGTTTTTTGTTGTCCGGCGGCGTGCCCGACACGGAGCGAATGGCCCGCACGCTGCTGGACGAATACCGGGGCGGCCGGCTGGGCCGCTTCACGCTGGAGGAACCGGAGGCGGCGCCATGAGCGATGCGCTGTGGGCGTTTGACGAGGCGGTCCGCGCCGAAGGACCGCGGGTGCTCTGCGGCGTGGACGAGGCGGGCCGAGGCCCGCTGGCCGGGCCGGTGATGGCCGCCGCCGTCGTGCTGTCCGCCCCCATAGAGGGGGTGCGCGACTCAAAGACCCTCTCCCCGCGCCGCCGGGAGGCGCTGTTTGACCGCATCGTGCGGGAGGCGCTGTGCTGGGCGGTGGCCGAGTCGTCGGTGGAGGAGATCGAAACATACAACATCTTAGGCGCGTCCCAGCTGGCCATGCGCCGCGCGGTGGCCGCGCTGTCCGTGCGGCCCGATCTGACGCTCGTAGACGGCAATGTCGCCCGCGATTTTTCCGGGCCCGTGCGCTGCCTGGTGGGAGGGGACGGCAAAAGCGCCTGCGTGGCGGCGGCCTCGATCCTCGCCAAGGTGACGCGGGACCGCCGCATGGACGAATTGGCCCGGTTGTATCCGGACTACGGCTTTGAGCGCCACCGCGGGTACCCCACCAGGATGCACTATGAGGCGCTGCGCGCGCTGGGACCCACGCCGGTCCACCGGGCACACTTTTTGCGCCAGCTTCGGGACAATTGACAATTGAGAATTGAGAATTGAGAATT
>JAITDM010000061.1 GCA_031282535.1 Oscillospiraceae bacterium | reverse complement strand
CCCCAAACAGCGCCCTCGCGCCGAGGGCCTTGGCCTCGGCGATCGGCATCTCCCGGATCTCGATCTCGTGGGCCGCCAGCGCCATCTCGTTGACACGCCGCGTGATCCGCTCCATCTCCTCCGGCGTCACGGCGGCGTAATGCGTGAAGTCAAACCGCAGGCGGTCGGCCTCCACCAGGGAGCCGGCCTGCTCGACATGGTCGCCCAGCACGTCCCGCAGGGCGCGCTGCAACAGGTGGGTGGCCGAATGCGCCCGCATCACGGCCCGGCGGCGGTCCTCGTCGACGGCCGCACGCACAAGCTCCCCCTTCGCAAGCTCCCCGGAGACCACCTCGCCCACGTGCAGGTATTTCCCGTCCGGGGTCTTTTTGACGTCGTCCACGCGCAGCACGGCGCCCTCGGACGTCAAAAACCCGGTGTCCGCCACCTGGCCGCCGCTCTCGGCATAAAAGGGCGTTTTGTCCAGCACGACGCTCACGCGCGCGCCCTCCCCCGCCGTGTCCGTCAGGACCCGGTCCTCCGCCAAGGCCAGCACGCGGGCCTCGCTCTCCAGCGCGTCGTAGCCGATGAATTCGGTCCGCAGGCCACGGTCCAGCCCCAAGTCGAGCCCGGCCCAACCCAGATCCCCGAGCGACGCCCGCGCCGAACGAGCGCGCGCGCGCTGCCGGGCCATCTGCTCGTCAAACGCCGCGCGGTCAAAGGTCATGCCGGCCTCCTGCAAGATCTCCTCCGTGAGATCGACCGGGAACCCGAAGGTGTCGTACAACTTAAACGCCTGTTCGCCGGGCAGCACCGTGCCGCCGGCGGCGCGCAGCGCCCCGATGTCCTCGCGCAACAGCCCCAAGCCGGCGTCGATCGTCTTGTCGAAGCGCTCCTCCTCCATGCGGACGACGCGCCGGATGTGCCCGGCCTTCTCGCGCAGCGCCGGGTAGGCGCCGCCGCTCTCCCGGATGACGGTGTCGCACACCTCGAAGAGGAACGGACGGCCGATGCCGAGGAGTTTGCCGTGCCGCGCGGCACGGCGCAGCAGCCGCCGCAGCACATAGCCGCGCCCCTCGTTGGACGGCAGCACGCCGTCGCAGACCAGCATCACGGTCGAGCGGATGTGGTCGGTGATGACGCGCAGGGACACATCCTGCTTCTCGGCGTGCCCGTAAGTCACGCCGGCGATCTCGGACACATGCAGGCAGATGTTTTTGATCGTGTCCACCTCAAAGAGGTTGTCGACGCCCTGCATGATGCAGGCCAGACGTTCCAGCCCCATGCCGGTGTCGATGTTTTTGTTCTCCAGCGGCGTGTAATGCCCCTGGCCGTCGTTGTTGAACTGGGTGAAGACGAGGTTCCAAAACTCCACATAGCGGTCGCAGTCGCAGCCGACGGCGCAGTCGGGCGCCCCGCAGCTGTACTTCTCCCCCCGGTCGAAATAGATCTCGGAGCAGGGACCGCAGGGGCCGGAGCCGATCTCCCAGAAGTTGTCCGCCTTGCCGAGGCGCTTCATGTGGGAGGGATCCACGCCAATCTCCTTCGTCCAGATGTCGTACGCCTCGTCGTCGTCCAGGTAGACGGACACATGCAGGCGCTCTGCGGGGATCCCCATCTCCCGCGTGCAGAACGCCCAGGCCCAGGCCGCCGCCTCCCGTTTGAAATAGTCGCCGAAGGAGAAGTTGCCCAGCATCTCAAAGAAGGTGCCGTGGCGGCTCGTCTTCCCCACCCGCTCGATGTCCGGCGTGCGGATGCACTTCTGACAGGTGGCCACCCGCCGGCGCGGCGGCACGGCCTCCCCGGAGAAATAGGGTTTGAGCGGCGCCATGCCGGAATTGATCAGCAGCAGCGACGCGTCCCCCTGCGGGATCAGCGGAAAACTGGGCAGGCGCAGATGATCGCGCCCTTCAAAAAAGGACAGAAACTTTTCACGGATCTCATTGAGTCCAAGCGGCTGCATGTCGGGGTGTCCTCCTCCTGTATCACCCGGTCCCGCCGGCGAAACCGCGGTGTTTGTCTTTGGGGCGCCTTCCCATCCGTTCCGCCGGATCGGCGCAGGCGGCCGGCTATCCCTGCCGTCCCGCCCGTTTGGCCTCCTCCACGATCTGGTCGTGCTCGGCCTTGGTCCGGGAGAATTGATGCACGCCATCCTTGTTGACGGCATAGTAGTAGTAGTCGGTGTCCTCCGGCTCCAGCGCCGCCATCAGCGACGATTTGCCAGGGGACGCGATGGGTCCGGGCGGCAGGCCCGGGTAGATATATGTGTTGTATGGACTGTCGACGCGCAAATCCTCCTGCGTGAGCTGCGTCTTGTGCTCCGGCAGCACATAGAGGATGGTCGCGTCGATTTGCAGACAGGGGAAACGGTCGCTGCGCAGGCGGTTCAGGATGACGGAGGAGATGAGCGGCGCGTCGTCGGCGCCGGCGGCCTCCTTCTCGATCATCGAGGCGATGATCACGATCTCGCGCATCGTGTAATCGGTCCCGTCCAGGTACTCGCGCATGTCGTCGGTGAACTTCCGGTCAAAATTCATCAGCATCTTGCTCAGCACGTCGACCGGGTTTTCATTCACATAAAACTCGTAGGTGTCCGGGAAGAGATACCCCTCCAGGCGGTCGTCCGCCTCGGGCAGTCCCTCTAAAAAGTCAAACGGGAAGGTATGGCTGCGGGCCGTTTCCCACAGTTTCGCCGCCGTGGACACCTTGTTTTCCTCCAGCACGGCGAAGATCTCCTGCATCGTATACCCCTCGGGGATGACCACCTTGACGACGACGCGGTCGTCGGAACGCCCGTCCATCGCATGCACAATGGCCATATAATCAAAATTGGTCCGGATCTCGTAGGTGCCCGGCTTGATGTCCGCCTCGGCGTCGGTGACGCCGGCGTACAGCGTGAAGAGCCACGTGTATTGGATGACGCCCTTCTCTTTGAGGTCGTCGGCGACCTCGCCGATCGTGACCGGCGCCTTCACCGTGATCGTCACCACCCCCTCCGGCTTGGAGAGGCCGAGCACCTCGTTGGCGGACAACCAGCCAAAGCCTGTCAGCAGCGCGGAGATCCCCACGACGAACAGGAAATACAGCAGACCGGACAGGCAGCCCGTATTGGCCCGCGGCCGCTTGGACATCGGTTTCTTCGCGGCCGGCCGCCCCCCCTGTGAAGCGGGTCTGCGCGCCGGCAGATTCTCCTTTTGCGATTGGGACATGCTCGTTTTCGTCTCCTTTTTTTCGGACGCCTCGGCACCTGCACGGGGCGCTTTGGAATTCAGAATTCATAATTCATAATTTTGTTCACAATTCATAATTTTACCGGGTTGTTCTCCGGTCGGTTGTCTCGTAACAGATGGCCGCACGCACTTTTTCAGCCTCGCTCCGGCCCCGCAGCACGGCCGTCAGATGCAGGGCAAACGCGACGGCGCTGCCGGCCGCCCGGGCCGTGATAAAGGATCCGTCCTGCACCACCGCCCGGCCCTCCTCCACATGCGCCCCGTGGTGGATGAGCACATCCTCATAACCGGGGAAGCAGGTGGCCCGGCGCCCGGCCAGGAAGCCCTGCTCCGCCAAAATGCTGGGCGCGGCGCAGATGGCGCCGACGGGCTTGTCCCGCCGGACGGCGTCCCGCAGCAGCGCCAACACCTCCGGCGCGCGCTTCAGGGCCTCCACGCCGGGGCCGCCGGGCAGAACCAGCATCTCAAGGTCGGAGGCGTCGAGGCCGTCGAACGTCCTGTCCGCGGTGAGGCGCACGCCGTGGGACGAGACGACGGTCTGCGCCGGCGTCCCCACGGTGGTCACCGAAAGACCGGCGCGGCGCAGCACATCGATGGGCGCCACCGCCTCCATGTCTTCGAATCCATCCGTCAAAATCACATATACCACAAAAACACACCCCCTATACGTCTCTCTGCGTCAAACGCACCGAAACAGCGATCCGGACGACAAGGCCGCTTCCCGGCGGACCCTCAGTTGTGCATGAGCTGCATGTACGGCGCCGCGCCGTCAAAGAGCCACGCCGCCAAGTCGGACGGGTCCATGCGGCCGCCGTCGGCGGCCGTCAGGGTCCCGTTGTTCCAAGGTGCGCAGGCGTCCTGCAACGCCGCGTCCGGCGCCCGGCGCCCGGCCTGCGCCGCCATGGCCAGCGCCCGGCCGGCCTGCACCACCCGCAGGCACCCGAACGGACGCGCCGGACCGGTCTCGGCGGCGCCGGCCCCGAAGCATTCCACCGGCGTGTCCGAGCCGTCCGCATACACGGCGTACCCGTCCGCATCGTCCATCAGCACCCGTCCGCCAGCCAGCGCGCACTCCTCCAGAATGCGCTCCCAGTGGCCCGGTGCGCGAAGCAGATGCGGCCGGCGGGCCAAGTGGGCCTCGTACCGCCGGTTCAGCGCCCCAATGTCCGCCGCGCGGGCCGTGCGGACGCCGTCCGGGGGCGCATAGCCGACGGTCGGGCGCCGGAAGACGGCCGCGAATCCAAAGGGCCGGTAAAAATCAAACAGCCACGCCTCCTGCGGGATCAGCGCGGCAAACACACATCCGCGCAAATGCATCTCAAACAGCGCCTGGTCGAGCAGCGCCGCCGCCAAACCGCGCCGCCGAAAGGCCGGGTGTGTGCCCACGCCGTACACGTAGCCGACCGGGACCGTCTGTGCCAGCCAGGTCATCTCGAAGGGCATGATGTGGAGCATGGCGGCGGGGCCATCCGGCCCCACGGCCAGCAGCGCCCGCTCCGGCCGGTAGAGCCGGGCAAAGAAATACGCCGCGAACGCAGCCTCACCGGGGAAACAGAGCGCCCACAGATCGCGCACGGGCGCCGCGTCCTCGCCCCGCGCATAGCGAATGTCAAACCCATCCATCGTCACGCCTCCCGCAGCGCCGCGTCGTACTTGAGGACGACCTCCGCCGGACGGTAGGAGAGCTTGGCGCGCCGGAGCCCTTCGAGCCCCATGTCCTCCTCCCGGTTGATGTAGGAGAGCCCCTCACAGCGGCGGCGGACGAAGGCCCGGTTGATCATCGGATAGGACCCCACCACCTCGTAATCGGCCTTTTCCACATTGACATCCAGCGTATCCAGCCCGATCATGGAACCGACGGTAAAGGCGGTCACGGCGCCGTCCACCCGCAGCAGCCCGCCGAACGCGCCCAGCGCGTCCAGGTTGTAGAGCAGCATGGCGATGGCGGTGGATTCCTCCTGAAGCGTGATGCTGGAGGCGCAGTCGTTCTTGCGGCACCATTTGTCCTGAAACGCCCAGACGTCGTTTAAATTGTCCTTCGTGATGTCCTCATACTGCCAACGCCCGGCGTATTGGTTCTCAAACCGGGTGATAAAGTTTCGCTTGGCGTGGTACCCCCGCCCCGGCAGGTCGCGCAGATCGCTCACCACGTACAGGTAGTCCGCCTGGTCCCGCCGCTCCGCAAAGACATAGCGCCCCGGCCGGGCCGCCTCCACGCGGCGCACCATCTCCTCGGTCAGGCCCCGCATGTGAAACGGGATCGACATCCGCTTCGCGTCCGTCTCCATCTCGTGCAGCGCCTCGGACAGGTCCCCCTCCCCCATCGGCATCAGAAACACCGCGTGGGGCGCCTGAGTCCGCAGGTAGAGAAACGTCCCCTTCCGGCACAGTTCCGTCTTGAACCGCGGCGCCCAGGCATAGAGCGACGCGAAGGAATGTTCGGTGATGCGGCCCTCGGCGCGGCTGCTGAAGGCGTCAAATTCCGGTTTGTGTTCCAGCGCGATCGGTGCGAAATCCAACATACAGTTCTCTTCTCCTCAAACCATCTCGCGGCTTCACGGCGGATCTCAGTCCGCGGGCGCGCCGTTTTGTGCGCCCTCCGTCAGCCGTTCGAGCATGGCGCAATAGCCGGCGCTGTTGATAAAGAACGGGTAATTGATGAACAACACATCGTCGATGTCCTGTGTCCGGACCAGCTCCAACAGGTTGAGGCCCGGCTGCCCCTTGCCGTTTACGTGGCGCGGATCGACGATGTAGATGGTCTCGTAGTGGGATGTCAGGAAGGGAATAAACGCGTTGCCGTAGGACTCTTTGATCACGACGATCGAGCGGCCGCTCCCGTTTTCGCTGCGGATGACCGACAGCGGGTTGTCCCCGTCGATGAAACAGACGTATTTGTTCTCGTAGGTGTCGGAGACGCTCTTCGCCACAACGGGCGCCGTGCGTCCGTCCTCCAGCCGGCCCGCGGAATAGACCGTCTCGGTGCTCGGTACGATCGGCAGGTAGTAGGTGAGGCTGTCCGGGTTGTCCCGGAGCACCCGGCTCTGCGGGTATTTGGCCGTAAACCCGTACATGCTGCCGACAAAGTTTTCGTAGACCCCCGTGGTAAACTCGGAGATATCCCGATAGGACAGGCCGGCCGATTCACAAAACGCCGTGTAGGCGTAGTAGGCGCCGAGCGCCGTCCAGTGGTGGTCGGTGCGGAAGAAAATATACTCGTCGGTGTGCCGGCTCAGGGCCGCGTGGGCGTCGACCGTCCGGACGCCGGGCGCGAGCTGCCCGTACATCA
>JAITDM010000018.1 GCA_031282535.1 Oscillospiraceae bacterium | reverse complement strand
AACAGCTCGATGCAGCTGATCGCGCCCTTGGGGCAGCCGGCGGCTTCGGCCGCTTCACGCAGGACCCGGACTGCCTCCAGCGTGCAGTTTTTGGCCCCGGGGTGCGGGGAAAATACAATCGCGTTCCCCGATTTGATCGCGAGCTGCGCCTTGTACATCACGGTGGACGTGGGGTTGGTCGAGGGGATTAGACCGGCGACCACGCCCAGCGGTACCGCGATTTCCACGATTTTGGCGTCGGTGTCCTCATGAATGATCCCGACCGTCTTGATGTCCTTGATCGCCTCATACACCGACATCGACCCGAATTGGTTCTTGATCGTCTTGTCGGCGGCGCGGCCGAATCCGGTCTCGTCGGCGGCCATTTTCCCGAGACGGACGGCGTTGTCATAGCCGGCCCGGGCCACCGCCGCCACGATCCTGTCAATCTCTTCCTGGGAAAATTCCAGGAGCTGTTTCTGCGCCTCGCGCGCCCCGCGGACCAGGTCGCGCACGGCCTGTACCGATTGCAGGTCGCGGTCCAACATATCCATTTGCAGTACCTCCTCACGTGGGTCGCCCCTGCGACCCCATAACCCAAATTCTTGTTCTTTGTCGCCGCTTCGCGGCGACAAGATATTCACGTGGGTCGCCCCTGCGACCCATAACCTAAATTCTTGTTCTTTGTCGCCACTTCGCGGCGACAAGATGTGGGCAAATCTATTTTGGAAAGACCGTCAGCACACCCCGGTAGAGATCGTCCAGCAGGGCGCGGAGGTCTTCGCGGTTCACATCCAGCGGATTGGCCTTCGTGCAGGCGTCCTCCAGAATCTTATCGATGTTTTGCGCCATATCCCCATAGAAGACGTCCTCCGGGACGTCGCAGTCCGCCAGCGAGGTGGGGATTTCAAACTGTTCGCAGAGAACCCGGGCCGTCAGCACCATCATCTGGCACAGTTCCACGTCGTCGGCCGCCTGCATGCCCAGCTTCCGGGCCAGCTGCGCGTAGCGCGCCCGGGCGCCGGGCCGCCGGTACGGACCGAGCCCCGCGTTGAACAGGACGACATACGGCAGCACGACGGCGTTTGCCTTGCCGTGGGGAATGTGGTACTGCGCGCCAATCGTGTGCGCGATCCCGTGGCACAGCCCGAGGCCGGAATTGGTGAAGGCAAGCCCCGCCATGGTCGACGCGCTGTACATCTTTTCCCGCATGGTCCGGTCCTGCACGTCGCCGTACAGCGCGGGGAGACTCCGCAGCGTGATGCGGGCGGCCTCGACCGCGAACATGGCGGTGAAATCGTTGCTCTGGGGCGACACATAGGCCTCGATCGCGTGCGTGAGCACGTCCATGCCCGTGTAGGCGACCATGCTCGCCGGCAGCGTCTTGGTAAAATGAGGGTCCAGAATCGCCACGTCCGGGATCATGCTGCGGTGACGCAGCGGGATTTTGACGCCCTGTAACCGGTCGCTGATGACCGCGTAGGACGTCACCTCCGAGCCGGTGCCGCTGGTGGTGGGGATGGCGATGAACATCGGGCGGTGGATATACTGTGTCTCCATCAGCCCGCTTTTGAAACGGAGACAAAAGTACAGCATCGCCTTCGTGGCGTCGATCGCCGAGCCGCCCCCGAGCGCAATGACCGTGCCGGGCTTTTCCCGGAAAATCACCTGTAAACCCGCCGCCACCGTTTCGATGGACGGATCCGGCTCGATTTCGGAGAAAATAACGTGCTCAATCCGGTTTTGCGCGAGCCGGGACGTGATCTCCGCCACCGTGCCGGATTTGACCATGTACGGGTCGGTGACGACGATCGCCTTCTCCTTGGGCAACCTGAGCAGGGCGTCCAGCGAATCCGTGCCAAAGAAGAGCTTGGGGCAGGCGTCAAACCGGGTCAGCGTTTCGCCGCCGTCGCCGGGCGCACGCGGGTGTTCGCGAATCATAGTTTCTATGAATTTTTTGTCCAGCTCCATGGAGAGGTCTCCTTCTGACACCTGAACCAGTGTCTTAGCGATAGTGCTTTTTCATCGGCGCCGTCACCTTCCACATGCAGTCCATCTTGGGGAAGAACACCAGGTCGCCCGCGCCGAAGGAGGCGCTGCCGCCGTCGTATGTCACGGTGGCCCGGCCTTCGAGGATCAGACAGGTCTCGTCGCGCTCATAGCGCCAGGCAAACTCAGATACGCCGCATTCCCAAATGGCCTCGCGCTGCATGTAGCAAATCTCGCCCTCCGTGGGCTTTCTTACAATAATTTCCATAACCTTGACCTCCTTATATAGCAGTTGTATTGGAACGGGCCCTTTGTGGCCGTGGCGGCTGGGCCTCGTCTACAGCAGGGTTTCCAACAGACTGTGTTCCGGCCTGGCGATCACGGAGACCTGCAGCAGCTGGTCGCCGTCTGGGCAGGCCGCGCGGATCGCCGTCTGCACGGCGTCCAGGTCCCCCGTCAGCAAAACCACGCCCTTTCCGCCGATGGCGTATCCGATTTTCACCTCGATCAGCGTGACGCGGGCGGCCTTGACCGCGGTGTCCGCGGCGAGGATCCCGGCGGTGACCGAATAAAACTCCATCACGCCCACCGCCTCCGGACGCTCCACGGGACTGCTCTGCACAATCGCCGGAATCAGCTGCGGGTGGATGTTTGGAATCTCCAGCGTGTCCACGACATATTCGCCGCCCGTGCGCAGGCCGGCGCCCACGGCGGTCCTGATGTTCTCCACATGACCCCCGAGGATGGTGATGTATTTGCCAGGGCACACCGTCGACGATTTGAGGAGTGTGACCTGCGCGGCCTTGAGCATCCTGTCCGTCGTCTCGATGCCGCGGGCAATGCTCGAAAATTCGATGACGCCGATCGCTTCGCTCACGGATTTCCCCCCTTCCGCCTGATGACGGCACACCGCTCGTCTATGCTTTCAATGATACCGTCGACGCTGGCGTGTATGTTGGCGGACAGCGCGCCTTCCGGCGCACCCGCGAGCAGCTCGCCTTTTTCGACGTATGCGCCCTTTTCCTTGACCGGAACGGCGGGCCGGCCGATGTGCTGGGAAAACGGCAGCGTCACCCGCTCCGGTTTGAGCGTGAGACATGGGCCGTCCGCGTGCCGCCGCGCGTACGCGTACAGACCCAGGCGCGCCTCCAGCCGGTTTGTGGACGCCTTCCCCGACAACATGGACTCCCTGGCCTCGGGCGCGGGGTTCTTGGGGACATCGACGCCGAGTTCGCGCAGGCGGCCTTTTAAGAAGGCGTTGACCCTGCGGGGCGACAGCCCCATCGGGCAGGCATAGTGCTCGCACAGGCCGCATTCGCTGCAGTTCGCCGCGTCGCCGTACAGGCGCTCGTACTCGGCCTTGTCCTCCACCAGGTGCTCCATGAAGATGCCCAGA
>JAITDM010000300.1 GCA_031282535.1 Oscillospiraceae bacterium | reverse complement strand
CTGCCAGGGTCAAGAGTCTTTTTGATAAAATTGGCGCCCGACGCTCTTTCCACCGGCCTGCCGGCGGAGAGAGACGATGACCTGACCCGCTGTCGTCCGTCTCTGTCCGCCGGCCCGCCGGCGAAACAACGGTTATCTGTTCTCTGACCCGCTGTTCTCTGCGCCCGTCGGCCAGACCGCGAGGAAGAGTTTGTCCTTGCCGCCGTCGTCGAAGGGGTAGGTATTGCTCCAGGTGTAGAAGAAGCGCTCGGCGTTGATCGTGATGTAACCGTCCTGCCAGTGGTCGGAGGTGTCGTACGGGTCGGCCAGAATCAGCACGTCGTCGGCCTCGTTCGCGGTACCCATGGTGTCGTAGCCGATGACGACCTGCCAGTGCCCGTTCCAGTCGCACCACTCGACCATGACGGGGATGTCCCGCTTCAGAAAGTCCAGCAGCATCGCCTGGGTGATGTCGTCGGTGTTCTCATAATTATATGTATGGTCCGACGCAAAACCGCCGAGTCTCTCGAAGATGTTCCGCATGTGCGTGAGCGAGGAGTACCCCGCCTGGTCCTTGCCGCGCAGACGCACCAGCGCCTGGTCGCTCTCCGTGCCGCGCAGGCCGTAATACTCGAGCACCATGAGGGCGGCCGACGTGCCGCAGGTCCACTCGGTGGTCTGCTGCTGCGTCTTGAAGTTTTCCAGCAGCGTCAGGGTGCCGCCGGACTTCATGTGGTAGTAGTCGAGCGCGTGGAAGTAAGGGGAGCTCTTGTGGTCGGCGGCCCGCTCCACGCTGGCGGCGCCTTCGATGGTGAGATCGGTGTCGTAGGGGATCTTGTTGTCCGTATCTGCGGTGAACTCGGAGAGAACCGGCGCGGGGGCGTCCTGGAGCAGAACGGTCCTCGTCTCGCCGTCCCAGTCGACCGAGAGGCCCAGCAGGCTTGAGAGGCCGCGCACCGGCAAAAAGGTGGAGCCGCCCTCGATAAAGGGCTCCACGGCGTTTCCGTCGACGTCGCGGGGCACGGAGACGGCGCCGTGCAGACAGAGGGTGATGAGACCGCCCTCACGCGCCGCTGAGACGGGGTTTTCGGGTTTGCCGCCCAGGTAGACGGTCCTTGTCTCGCCGTCCCAGTCGACCGCCAGGCCCAGCAGACCGGCGACGCCGCGCACCGGCAGGTATGTGCTGCCGCCGCGCAGGAAGGGGAGGACCTCGTTGCCGTCGGCGTCACGGTGGACGACGACGGCGCCGTTTAGCGTGATGGTGATCTTGTCTTCGGCGGCGGCGGCGGCCGGCGCCCACAGCGCGGCGGTGAGCGCCGTCAGTACGGCCAGGGCAAGGGCCAGGGAGAGGACGCGTGTGTTTCTGCTCTTCTTCAATGCGGTTTCCTCCTGTCGGTTTTTCTTCTCGGATGTCTTCTGCGCGCGATTTTTGCGTAAAGACAATTCATCATAACAGACGGCGGTTTTTGTTGTCAATCTTTTTTCTTGCGGATTTTTGACGCAAATGGCCGGTGAACGCGCACTTGCCTATTTTCCCGCGCTGTGGTACAATAGATAATCGCACAATGGTTGAGACGCAGTATTCTAGTCAGAGCCGGCGGTTCCCAAGACGGGCCTAAAAATCCGTTGAAGGGCATATCGATGAAGTCCCTGGTGCCTGCTGCATACGCCCAGTGTGGGGTGGGTGCTGGGGGTTAAGGCTTTCGGGCGGGCCGCAATGGCATGTGGCCGACCACCCGGTTGCCGTGGAGACCTGTTCTTGTGGGAGGCGGAAGGAGACGAAAGCCGCCTACGACTCAGGGTGAAACCTGCAATGCGGTGCTGTTTTGCGCTGTGTGCAGAGTAGCCTGCCTTGCGTGGGCAGCGGCGGATGAAGGGGTAGAGCGGACCTTCCTGGGCCAAGGAGGGGCGCTTTCGGCGCGTATGCGCCGGGCCCTCTGAAACCATGTCTGCAAAAGAGGCTAAGAGCCGACCGTCCTGTGGTGGAAAACACCTAGACTGTCTTTCGGGGGCACGAGAGGGATTGCAGTACGGACTCAGTGGCAATTCGGTCCCGCTGGCGGCGACGCGGCGGAACGGCGTTTAAAGGGAAACCGCCCGATTGGCGACAGGGGGTACGCCGCTGGGAAAGCCAACCGAACCTAAGCCGTAAGATTTACTTCCCGTGCTGCCTCAGCGATTGGGCGATCTTGCCGGCGTTTTCGCCGGATGTGGTGCGAAGCGGTGAGAGACGCCTTGGTGTGCGATGTATGCGACGATATCCGGGCGGCCCGTGCGGGCGCCGTCACCTTGTCCGTGGAGGGTCAGCGTTTTGAGCAGTCAGAAACAGCCGGGCCGGGCGCCCCTTGCGCCGCAGCGCCGCCGCCGAAGGCGCGGTCTGCTCCGGCGGGATCATCTCCGTTGGGCGGTTACGATCGTGCTGTGGACCTTTGTGATCTCCATGGCGCTGTCGTTTGTCTCCGGCCGGGTGCTCGAAGACGTGAGCTACTCGGTGTCCGTGCCGGTGCTGCTGCTCTTCATCCTCTTAAACATCGTGTTCGACATCGTGGGCATGGCCGTGGCGACCGCTTCGGAGAAGCCCTTTCACTCGATGTCCTCGCGGCGGGTGAGGGGCGCGCAGGAGGCGCTGTGGCTGATTCGCCGCGCCGACAAGGTCTCCAATTTTTGCAGCGACGTCGTGGGAGACATCTGCGGGATCATCAGCGGCACCACCTCCGTGGTGGTCGCGCTGATGATCGTCGAGGATCTCGGCGTTTCCCTTGTGATCACGCAATTCATCGTGTCCGGCCTGGTGGCCGCGCTCACGGTGGGCGGCAAGGCCGTGGGCAAATCCGTCGGCATGGGGCAGAGCACGCGGATCATGCACATGCTCGGGCGGATGCTGTGCCTCTTTTTCCGATTCTTTCGCAAATCCAACGACGGGCGGTAATCATGGATGAATCTGCTGGGAAAAATCAACAGTCCCGAGGACGTGAGGGCGCTCGACAAAGCGCTTTTGCCGCAGCTTTGCCAGGAGATACGGGACTTCTTGCGTTACCACGTGGCTGATTCCGGGGGGCATCTGGCCTCCAATCTGGGGACAGTGGAACTCACGGTGGCGCTGCACCGGGTGTATGACACGCGGCGTGACCGCATCGTTTTCGACGTGGGGCACCAGTGTTATACGCACAAGATCCTGACGGACCGCAGGACGGCCTTTGCCGGTCTGCGTTCCTACGGCTGTCTCGCCGGGTTCCCCAAGCCGAACGAGAGCCCGCACGACGCGTTTGCCACCGGACATGCCTCCACCTCGGTCTCGGCCGCGCTCGGCATGGCCCGGGCGCGCACACTGCGCGGGGAGACCTACGACGTGCTGGCGCTGCTGGGCGACGGTGCCCTGACGGGCGGCCTTGCCTATGAGGCGCTCAACGACGCGGGGCAGAGCGAGGAACCGCTGGTCGTCATCTTAAATGACAACGGCATGTCGATCTCCCAAAATGTCGGCGGCGTGGCTCGGCACCTGTCCAAGCTCCGGCTGAAACCGCAGTATTTTCACCTCAAAGAGATCTATCACAGGGCCATGGGCGCGCTGCCCGGCGGGCGCCGGGTGGACCGCTGTCTGCACAATCTCAAGACGGCCGTCAAAAACACCTTTCTGCCGGGGTCCATGTTTGAGAAGATGGGTTTTGTCTATCTGGGGCCCACGGACGGGCACGACGTGGAGACCGTCGTCCGCCTGCTCGCGGTGGCGCGCGCGATGCGGCGCCCCGTGCTACTGCACCTTATCACCCAGAAGGGGCGCGGGTATGTCCCGTCGGAGGCGGACCCGTCGGCCTTCCACGGCGTGAAGCGCTTCGACGTGTTCTCCGGCCGGGAACTCGGCAGCCGCGCCCGGTGCTATTCGGACATCTTTGGCGACGCCCTGTGTGAGCTCGCGCAGACGGACAAGCGGATCTGCGCCGTCACGGCGGCGATGACGGACGGCACCGGACTGTCCGAGTTTGCGCTGCGGTTCCCAAAGCGCTTTTTCGATGTGGGCATCGCCGAGGCCCACGCGGTGACGATGGCCGCCGGCCTTGCCAAACAGGGGATGCGCCCCGTCTGCGCCGTCTACTCCACCTTTTTGCAGCGCGCGTACGACCAGATCCTGCACGACGTGGCGCTGCAGAAGCTGCCGGTGGTCTTTGCGGTGGACCGCGCGGGGCTCGTGGGCGAGGACGGGGAGACGCACCACGGCGTGTTCGACCCGGCCTTTTTGACGCATATCCCCCACCTCAAGCTGTGGGCGCCGGCCAGCTTTGCCGAGCTGCGCGCCATGCTGACCGCGGCGCTGCGGGAGGAGGGGCCCGTCGCCATACGGTATCCCCGAAAAGGGGAGAGCCACTACGGCGACTGCCACCTCGACACCGCGGTGCTGCGGGAGGGGTCGATGCTGACGATCGTCACCTACGGGGCGATGATCTCCACGGTGCTCGACGCCGCCGAGCGGCTCGCCGCGGCCGGCATCGAGGCCGATGTGCTGAAGCTTGCCTCTTTGCAGCCGCTGGACATGGGCGCCGTCTCCGTCTCGCTGCAGAAGACGGGCCGTCTGGCCGTGGTGGAGGACTGTGTGCACGAGGGGTGCGTCGGGAACCGTTTGCTGTCCGCGCTGGCCGCCCACGGCGCCGCGCCGTCGGGGGCGCTGCTGCTGAACCTGGGCGACCGGTTCATCACGCACGGCGCGCCCGACCGGCTGGCGCGTCTGTGCGGGCTGGACGCGGAGGGCATCGCGCGGTCCATCGAGCGGATGGTGGGGCCGCGGATTCTCCGGGCGGTGCCGCTTTGAACGCAAAACAGCGGCTCGACACGCTGCTCTTCGAACGCGGTCTCTGCCCCAGCCGCGAGCGCGCCCGCACGACCATCATGAGCGGGCGGGTCTACGTGGAGGGGCGCAAAGAGGAAAAACCCGGCCTCGCGGTGCGGACGGACGCCGCGGTGGAGGTGCGGGGCGACCCAATCGGCTTTGTCAGCCGCGGCGGCTTAAAGCTGGACAAGGCGCTGACAGTCTTTCAGATCGATGTGACGGGCGCGCTGGCGCTGGACGCCGGCGCCTCCACAGGCGGGTTTACGGACTGTCTGCTGCGGCGCGGCGCGGCGCGCGTGTGGGCCGTGGACGTCGGATACGGGCAGCTCGACTGGGGCCTGCGGCAGGACGGGCGCGTCGTCGTCATGGAGCGCACGAACATCCGCCATGTGACGCCCGAACAGATCGGCGCCGCGCTGGACATCGCCGTGATGGACCTGAGTTTCATCTCCCTGGGGCTGGTGCTGCCGCCGGTGGCG
>JAITDM010000291.1 GCA_031282535.1 Oscillospiraceae bacterium | reverse complement strand
AGCCACCGGGGCGTGGACTGGAAACGCACGGCGGGCGCCTTTGTGGAGCAGCTCAAGGCCGACGGCTCCACGTACGGCGGCTCGACGATCACACAGCAGCTCATCAAAAACCTGACGGGGGAAAAAGAAGTCACGATCAGGCGCAAGCTCACCGAGATCCTGCGCGCGCTGGAGTTTGAAAAGCACAATTCCAAAGAACGGATTTTGGAGTGGTACCTCAACACCAGCTACTTCGGACAGGGCTGTTACGGCGTCAAAACGGCGGCGCGCACCTATTTTGATAAGGAACTCTCCGACATCACCCTCGCGGAGGCGGCCTGTATCATCGGCATCACCAATTCCCCCACCCGCTACGACCCCCTGCAAAACCCGGACAAAAACAAAAAACGCCAGGAGGTCATCCTGGACGAGATGCGCCGTCAGGAGGTCATCTCCAAGGCCGAACACGACGCGGCTGTGAAGCAGAAACTGACATTTTCTACCAAACGGCGCGCGGAGGTGGAGAGCAAACGGTCCTACTTCGTCGACCAGGTCTTCAACGACGTGGTGCAGGACCTCGTCGAGCAGAAAGGCATCTCCAAATTTCTCGCGCAGGAGCTCGTGCTCGGCGGCGGCTACCACATCTACGCCACGATCGACATGGACGTGCAGGCCGCGATGGACGAGGTGTTCACGAACGAGGAGAACGTCCCCAAAGTGAAGGGGGTGGAGAAGCCGCAGAGCGCCATGGTGATCATGGACCCCTACACCGGCGACGTCCTCGGGCTGGAGGGCGGCCTCGGCGTAAAGAAGGGCGCGCTGCTGCTCAACCGGGCCACGCGTTCCACGCGCCAGCCGGGCTCCTCCATCAAGCCGGTGTCCGTCTACGGGCCGGCCATGCAGTACGGCCTCATCACGCCGTACTCCGTGATCGACGACGTGCCGTTTTCCGAGCGGCGCGGCAGCGCCTGGCCCAGGAATTCGGGCGGGAAATACCTGGGGCTCGTCACGGTGCTGAACGCCATCACAAACTCGCGCAACGCCCCGTCCGTGCAGATCCTGCACAAGCTGACGCCGCAGCTCTCTTACAATTTCCTCATCGAGAAGCTGGGGATCACGACCCTCACGCCGGAGGACGAGGACTACGCGCCGCTCGCGTTGGGCGGCCTCACGCGCGGCGTCAGCGTGCTGGAGCTCACCGCGGCTTACGCCGCCTTCCCCAACCACGGGGTCTACACCAGGCCGCGCACATACACCGTCGTGTACGACGCCAAGGGCAATGTGGTGCTCGAAAACGAGCCGGAGACCATCGTGGCGTTTGACGAGAAAAACGCCTGGTATATGAACAACTGCCTGCAAAACGTCGTCCGCGCGGGCACCGGTTCGCGCGCCAAGCTGGAAAACGGACAGCCGGCCGCCGGCAAGACGGGCACGACTTCCGACGACTTCGACCGCTGGTTTGTCGGCTACACGCCCTACTACTGCGGCGGCGTCTGGTTCGGCTTCGACGACCCGAAGAAAATACAGCTCGAAAGTTCGACAAATCCGGCGCTCTCCATCTGGAAACTCGTCATGGACCGCCTGCACGAAAACCTGGAGACCCAGGAGTTCTTCACGATCGAAAATACCGTCCAGGCGTCCTACTGTCTGGACAGCGGTCTCGTGCCCACGGACTTGTGCCGGATGGACCCGCGCGGCAGCCGGGTCGCCACCGGGGTCTTTTACAAGGACGACGTGCCCAGAAGTTCCTGCACGGCGCACGTCGCGGTGAAGGTGGACGGCGAGAGCGGCCTGCTGGCCACGCCCTACTGCCCGGAGGAGAATCTGCGGGAGATCGCGCTGCTGGACATCGAGCGCAACCTGCCGATCGCCGGCGTCGCCGTCGCGGATGAGGCCTACCGCGTCCGCTACTTCGTGGAGGGCGGGGATTCCACCGTGGGCCCGGTGCCGGAGGGGTTCTATCCCCCCGCGCGGCCTGTCGCGCCGGAGGGCGGGACGCTGCCGAACGATTTTTGCCAGATCCACCTGAATGAGGAACCGCCGGTGGACCCGAACGCGCCGCCCGATGAATTCCCGCCGGGGTATCCGGACGACCCGGACGCGCCCTGGTATCCTTGGTATCCGGATGACCCGGGCGCTTCGAACGACAATCCGGACCAGAACAATCCGACCTGGCCGGATGTGCCGGACATGCCGGACATGCCGGACACGCCCGACATGCCGACGCCGACGCCCCCGCGCGCGCCGCCGGACGTCCCGCCGTACCCCGGCTGGCCCGGTTCCGCCACGCCGGAGGGGGGCGTCGTCATACCCTCGGTGTAAATTGGCGGGACGCCGAGGGCGGCGTCCCCTACATGCGAATGATTTAAAGGGGGCCTCCGATGAGCCGGGCCGACGAGATCTTCATTGACAATTGCCGCGCCATTTTGACGGGGGGCGTCTGGGACACCGGGCAGGACGTGCGGCCCCGGTGGCAGGACGGCGCGCCGGCCCACACGGTCCGGCTGTTTGGCGTCGTCAACCGCTACGACCTGTCGCGGGAGTTTCCGATCCTCACGCTGCGGCGCACCTACTGGCGTTCGGCCACCGATGAATTGCTGTGGATCTGGCAGAAAAAATCGAACAATGTCCGCGACCTCAAGAGCCGGATCTGGGACGCCTGGGCCGACGAAGACGGCAGCATCGGCAAGGCGTACGGCTACCAGCTCGGCGTCCCCCACCGCTACCCGGAGGGCGTTTTCGACCAGGTGGACCGGCTTCGTTACGATCTCAAACACAACCCGGCCAGCCGCCGCATGATTACGAACCTCTACAACCACGCCGATCTCCATGAGATGCGGCTCTACCCCTGCGCCTACTCGCTCACGTGCCATGTGGACGAGGGCGTGCTTTCGGCCATCCTCCACCAGCGCTCGCAGGACATGCTGGTCGCGAACAACTGGAACGTCTGCCAGTACGCGCTGCTCCTGCACATGCTGGCCGCCGACGCCGGTCTGCGGCCGGGGATCCTTCTGCACGTGATCGCCGACGCGCACATCTACGACCGGCACGTGCCCCTGGTGGAGGCGCTGCTCCGGCGGGATCCGCTGCCCGCGCCCACCCTGCGGACAGACCCGGCCGTGACGGATTTTTATCGGTTCACCGTGGACAGTTTCTCGTTGGACGACTATGTCTATCACCCGTTTGACGGCGCCATTCCGGTGGCGGTTTGACGGGGCGGGATATCGCATTGGGACGTGAGGAGGGGCATGGCGTGGCGGAGATGACGGCCATTGCCGCGGTGGACCGGCGCTGGGGGATCGGACGGGACGGCGGCCTGCTGCTGTCCCTGCCGCCCGACCTGCGCCGGTTCAAGGCGCTGACGCTCGGGCACACGGTGGTCATGGGCCGCCGCACCTTTCAGTCGCTGCCCGGCGGACACGGTCTGCCGGGCCGCCGCAATCTGGTCCTCACCCGCACGCCGGGCTGTCCGCTGCCGGGCGCGGAGGCGGTGTCGCTGTCCACGCTGCTGGCCCTGTGCGCGCGGGAGGACGGCGAGATCTTCGTCATAGGGGGGCAGTCTGTCTACGAGCTGCTGCTCCCGCACTGCCGGGCGGCCCGCATCACCAGGATCGAGGCCGATCTCGGTCCGGCCGACGTGTTCTTTCCCGATCTGGACAGCGCCCCCGACTGGCGCCTCGTCTCGCGGACGGAGACGGAGCGCTGTGAAGGCGCCGCGTTCTATTACGCCGATTACGAGCGCATTCGTTGAGGGCCGCCGGAGGCCCCGCGAAACGCGCCATCCTGTCTTTGCGCAAGGCGCGGGCGTTGCGGCCTGCGTATCAAACCGCCCCGTTTCGCACAAAATGAGACGGGCGCCCGGCACGGCAAGAGGCGGGCGCCCCACATGCCGTGAAACGGGGGATCGTTTTGCAAGAGATTTCGAATGAGGAATACGCGCGTCTGGTGGACCGTCGGAGCCCGCGGTCGCCGCTTCTCAAAAACATGGTCTGCGCCTTTGTCACGGGCGGTCTCATCTGCGCGGGCGGCCAGGGTTTGCTCTCGCTGTATGGGGTGCTGGGCCTGCCGGAGGAGGAGGCGGGCGCCGCCGTCTCCGTCACCCTGGTCTTTTTGGGCGTACTGCTCACTGGGCTTGGCGTCTACGACAAATTGTCCCGCCTCGCCGGCGCCGGCACGCTCGTGCCCATCACCGGCTTCGCGAACGCCGTCGCGTCGCCCGCCATGGAGTTTCGCACGGAGGGCTTCGTACTCGGCACCGGCGCCCGTCTGTTCACGGTGGCCGGTCCGGTCATCGTCTTCGGCGTGGTCGCCTCCGTCTGCTACGGCGTTGTGTTGGCGATTTTCCAGTAGCCTCATGGACGGCTGCGCGCGGCTTTGGGTGTTGGGCGCGGTTGAGAGACACTATATGTTGTGATATACCTTATATATAATGTGTTGCGTGGTTGTACAGAGAGGGGGATGCGGGTTGGAGGGGTCGGCCAAGCTGCGTGCGGCCGGGCGGGTGCGGGAGTCCATTGTGGACGGTCCCGGACTTCGGTATGTCGTCTTTTCGCAGGGCTGTCCCCACCGCTGTGAGGGCTGTCACAACCCGCACACCTGGCCGGCGGACGGCGGCGAGGAGGTGGATCCGGAGGTGTTGTTGGCGGAGATTCAGGCGGACGGGCTGCTGCGGGGCGTGACGTTTTCGGGGGGCGAGCCGTTTTTGCAAGCGGACGCATTGGCGGCGCTGGCCCGGCGGGTACATGCGCTGGGGCTGGATGTCTGGACATACACGGGCTACACCTGGGAGGAGCTGTGCGCGGCGGACGATCCGGCCTGGAATCGGCTGCTGGCCGAGACGGACGTCCTGGTGGACGGGCGCTACCGCCGGGACGAGCAAAGCTACCGCCTGCGTTTCCGCGGCAGCGCCAACCAGCGTCTGATCGACGTCCCCCAAAGCCTGACCGCCGGCGGCGTCATCCTTTGGGAGACGTAAGGGCGAATGACGCCGGAAGACTATATCCAAGGCGCGGAAGCGTCGGTAAAAAGGAATCCTCGGTTGGCTGATCTCATGTACTATGCAAAAGACATCGAGAGTTTTGGAACGGGACTGCGCCGAATCAGCCAGGTGTGTGATGAGGCAGGTGTAAAGGTCGAATTTCGTCTGATGAAGATGGGGTTTGCCGTTGTGTTCTACCGCCAGGCTGACCATACCAATATTGCTGATGAGAGGCTTAAAGAGACAATGGATGGCTCTTTGGATGGCTCTTTGGGTGGCTCTTTAAGTGCAGTGGAGCAAGTGCTGTTTGAATTGATTAAGGATAAGCCCGGTATTACATGGAATGAGGCGGCGCAGAGCCTTTCCAAATCCAGAAGAACAGTACAGAGATATTTCAACGATTTAAAAGATAAAAAAATCATTCGGCGTGCTGGCTCTAAAAGGGACGGGTATTGGGAAATCATCGGGAGCGGAAAGGAACCGCGCTCATGAATGCTTCAGGCGTGCCAGACTTTTGACGCTTGAACTGTCTGTGACAAAGCAGAATGGAGGGGGCACCATGCAGGACATATTCGTCACCAAGATTCACATAGGCAAAGTGCGAAATTTGGAAAATATTGACATTTCATT
>JAITDM010000254.1 GCA_031282535.1 Oscillospiraceae bacterium | reverse complement strand
CTCCTTTTGGAGCGTCGTGATCACGATCTCCCCGATCTCCCCCTCCGGCACCGTCAGACCGGTCTTCGGATCGATGATCTCGTAGTACAAAAAGTCGGTCCACATGTGCATGCCGCACTCGTGCCGGCAGCTCATCCCGATGCCGGGCCCGTAGATCTCGGTGAGACCGTAGATGTCGTAGAGCTCGACGCCCAGCTCGTTCGCGATGCGCCGGCGCATCTTTTCGCCCCAGCGCTCCGAGCCGATGACGCCTTTTTTCAGATGGATCCGGTCCCGCACGCCGCGCCGCTCGATCTCCTCGGCGATCAGCAGCGCGTAGGAGGACGTCGCGCCGAGCACGGTGGATTTCAGATCCATCATCATCTGGATCTGCTTGTCCGTGTTGCCGGGACCCATCGGGATCGCCATCGCGCCCAGCAGCTCCGCGCCGAGCTGAAAGCCGATGCCCGCGGTCCACAGCCCGTACCCCGGGGTGATGTGGATGCGGTCCTTGTTTGTGATGCCCGCGGTCTCATAACAGCGCCGGAACATGATCGCCCAGTCGTCCACGTCCTTCTGTGTGTAAGGGATGATGACGGGCGTGCCCGTGGTGCCGGAGGAGGAGTGGATGCGGACGATCTCCTCCTCGGGCACCGCCAGCAGGCCGAGCGGATAGGCCGACCGCAGGTCTTCCTTCTCCGTGAACGGGAGCTTCTCAAAGTCCGCCCGGGTGCGGATGTCCTCCGGGGCGATGTCCCGGAAGTGGGTCCGGTAAAAGTCCCCCTTCAGGGCGTGCGCGAGTGAGGCGCGGATCTTGGCCAGCATCTCCGGCGTCATGTCCATTGGTACGTCCCCTCCTTGTCAGTCGTCTGTATCCCTCGCCTTGCGGGCGTCGTCTCTCGTCTTGTGTCGTCTGCCCCTGCCACGCAACTGTTATCTCGCATTCCCCTCGGCCGCCAGCGCCGCGCCAAAGGCCAGGGCGCGGAGATTCATGTCGAGCAGCCGCGCCGGAATCCGCGCGCGGAGCGCCTGCTCGGCCTCCGCACAGTCAAAGGGGAGCAGGCCGCCGGCCGCCGCCACGCCGAGCAGCGCCACGTTGATCGCCTTCGCGCCGCCGCACGCCGCCATCGCGCGCGCGCCGTCCACCACCGTCAGCCGGCATACCCGCGCCCGCAGGTACGCGAGCATGGCCGCCGCGTCGTAGGCGCCGCCGCCCAGCGTGCTGGTCACGGCGTTCACCGGCCGGTCGAAGACCACCATCGCGCCGTCCGTCGCCAGAAACGGGAGCGCGCGCACCGCCTCGCCCGGCTCGAAGGCGACGATGAGCCCGGCGCCCCTAGGGGGGATCAGCGGCGCATGGATGTCCGCGCCGATGCGCACGTGGCTCACCACGCTGCCGCCGCGCTGCGCCATGCCGATGGTCTCGCTGCCGCGGATGTCGAAGCCCTTGTCCAGGGCCGCCTGCCCGATCAGCCGGGACAGGAGTACGGTCCCCTGACCGCCCACGCCTGTGATGATGAGGTTCAGCACGGACGGCCACCCCCTCCGATCGCGGACACCGGGCAGAGCGCCGCGCAGAGGCGGCACCCGGTGCAGAGGACGGGATCGATCCGCGCCGCCCGGCGCCCCTCCGGCGCCCAGGCCAGCGCCGGGCAGCCGAGCTGCCGCAGGCAGCGCCCGCAGCCAGTGCAGACGTCGCCGTCCACCGCGCAGGGCGTACCGCCCCGGTCCACGGCGATGCACGGGCCCTCGAAGAGAAGAACGCGCACGCCCCGCGTGTCCAGCATCTCTGTCACCGCCCGCTTGGCGGCGGCCAGGTCGAAGGCGTCCACGCGCGTGAGCGCCGAGACGCCGAGGGCGGAGACCAGGGCGTGGATGTCCACCTTGGGCGCCGCCGCGCCCGAGGCCGTCCGGCCAATGCCCGGATGGGGCTGGTGGCCGGTCATCGCGGTCGTGCCGTTGTCGAGGATGCAGAGAATCACATCCGCCCCGTTGTAAACGGCGTTCACAAGGCCCGGCAGACCGGTATGGAAAAATGTGGAATCTCCGATGAAGGCGAAGTGCAAGGTGTCCGGCTCCACGCGGCCCAGGCCCTGGGCCATCGTGAGACCCGCCCCCATGCACAGGCAGGTGTCCACCATGTCGAGCGGCGGGGCGTTGCCGAGGGTGTAGCAGCCGATGTCCCCGGAGTAGACGGCCTTCCGGCGCCCGACCGCCTCCTTCACCGCGAAGAAGGCGCCCCGGTGCGGGCAGCCCGCGCAGAGCACCGGCGGGCGGACGGGCGGCGTCGGCGCCTCGCCGGCCGCCTCCGCCCCGTCGTCTTCGGGGGTGGGGAGACCCAAAAAGCGCCGCACGGCGAGACGCACGCCGGCGACGGTGTTTTCCCCGGCGTTTGGCATGTCGCCGGTGCCCTTGCCGCGGATCGCCGCGCGCAGGCCGTGCCGTCCGCAGAGGTGCAAGAGCGCGTCTTCGATGACGGGGTCCAGTTCCTCCGCCACCAGCACCTCGTCGAGACCTTCGAGAAACGACAGCCCCAGCGCCTCCGGGAAGGGGACGGTGGAGACCTTCAGCAGTTTGCAGTCGGTCTCTATGTCCGCCAGCGCCTCGCGGACATAGAGGTAACTGACGCCCCCCGCCGCGAGCCCTAAGCGGCCGCGGCCCGTGAGGAGATTGTGCGGATAGGCGGAGAACGTGCCGCGCAGGGCGCGCAGCTCCGATTCGATTTTGAGATGGTTCTGGTACGAGAGGCGGGGGAAGATCACCCACCGGCCGCCGTCCTTGTGAAACCCCGCCGGCGCGCGGCGGGGCAATTTGTCCAGCAGCGTCACGGAGGCGTAGCTGTGGCAGACGCGCGTGGTCGGGCGCAGCAGCACCGGCCGGCCCTGGGCCTCGGAGCAGGCGAATGCGTCCGCCACCATCAGATAGGCCTCCTCCGGCGTGGAGGGGTCGAACACCGCGAGCTTGGCAAAGAGGCCGAAGTGCCGGGTGTCCTGCTCCGTCTGCGACGAAATCGGCCCCGGGTCGTCCGCGACGACGACGACGAGCGCCCCCCGGACCCCCACATAGTTGAGGCTCATGAGCGGGTCGGCGGCGACGTTGAGGCCCACCTGCTTCATCGTGACCATCGCCCGCGCGCCCGCGCAGGCGGCGCCCGCGGCCACCTCCAGCGCGGACTTCTCGTTGACGGACCACTCCACATAGATCCGCCCGTCCTTCTGCCGCGCCACGGTCTCCAAAATCTCGGTGGAGGGCGTGCCCGGGTAGCCTGTCACACAGGCGACCCCCGCGCGCACGGCCCCCAGGGCAATCGCCTCGTTGCCCATCAGCAGTCGTCTCTCCATCGGATCCTCTCCCATCACGGCCCCGCGCCGGCGGACCACATACAAAAACGCCCGTCCTCAACGGTCCCGTTAAGGACGGGCGGACGAACCCCCGTGGCGCCGTAAAGAACTGTCAAACAGTCAGTTGCGGGTATGCCTTGGTACCTTGTCGCCGCGAAGCGGCCATAGAGAACAAAAATTCGGGTTGTGGGTTGCAGGTGCAACCCTCGTTAGTATAATACGGGGCTGTTTCTTTGTCAAGGGTTCCCCCCCCCGCGCGAAGGCCCTTTTTGGGGAACGGAAGAATTTTTCGTAAAATAAGCGAGGAATTTTTTGGAGAAGTCTTGACAAATGGCCGGTTTTCATATAAGGGTATAGTATCCGGTCGCGGGTATGGCCGGAGAGGGCCGTCAGAGCGGCCGTCCGCGCCACGAAAGCATTGGGGCGTATCGGGGGTGCGGAAGAGATATAAAGAAGAAGATACAAAAAAATCGTTGTCAGGAGGAAGGGTTATGCGTATTTCCACACGGGGACGCTACGGCTTGCGCTTTATGCTGGTGTTGGCCGCGGAGTACGAACAGGGCGTGATCTCTCTGCGGGAAGTGGCGGAGCGGGAGTCTCTGCCGGAAAAATATCTGGCAAAGATCGTCTCCTGTTTCATCAAGGCGGGGTTGGTGGACAGCCTGCGCGGCGTGTTTGGCACGATATACAATTCAATGCATAATTCATAATTTTCCGGGTGGGGTTGGCCTCAGGGGTGTGGTGCGCCGTCGCCGCGGAGCAGGCGGAGGATGCGCCCCATGTCCGCCCGGCTCTCCGGGAGCAGCGGCACGTAGGGCCACACATGGATCATATCCTCACGGTACCAGTAGTCGTGCGCCAGCCCCTCCGCCAGCAGACGGCGGTGCAGCCGCTCCGTGTCGGGGCAGAGGATGTCCCGCCCGCCGATGAAGATCGTGAGACGCGCGCCGGAGCGCCGGAGATTTTCGTAGGAGAAAAACAGCGGGCTGACGTCCTCGAGCTTGGCCGAAAGCAGCATCCGCTGCGCCGTGGCCTTCACATCGTCCCACGGCAGGAGGGGGTCCAGGCCGCGCCGCGCCTCCGCGTCCGGGTTTGTAAACGAGGGGTCCACGCAGGGCGACAGGGCGATGAAATGCGCCGGCTGGACATCGGGCGCAAGGCGGGCGGCGAGGGCGAGGACCAGCGTCGCGCCGGCGCTGTCGCCCAGGACGGCCCGCAGCCGGCCGCCGAAATCTTGGCGCGCCGCCTCAAAAGCGGCGGCCACGTGGTCGTAGATCCGCGCGAGGCCGGCCGCGGGGAACAGAGGGTAGCGCACGAAGTAGACGGCGGCGCCCGTGCGCCGCGCGATAGCCCTGGCGGCGCGCCAGTGCAGCGGGAGCGGGGGCATGATGAAGCCGCCGCCGTGGATGAAAAAGACGGCTTTGTCCGGAGCCGCCGTTCCGGCGGACAGGCGGTAGAGCGGAAAACCGTCCACGTCCAGACGCACGGCGTGCAGGCCGCGCACCTTGGCGGGGGCGGGCTTCGACCCCGCCCGTGCAGGTTTAGACGCCCTGGCGGCGTCCGCCCCGTAGAATCGTGCCTGCCAGGCGAGCCAATGTTTGACGCCCAGCGCGCGCATCAAAAAAAAGAGGACCCGGGCGCGCCGGCTTGTCCGATGTGTTGCGTCCATGGGGCAGCATCTCCTTCAAAACAGTGCAAAACGGTTCGTGGGCCGGTTCCCATTATAGCAACGTCTGTGCGCCGCCGTCAAGGCTTGTCCGGCCGCAACGAGCGGATCCGGGCTGTAAAAAGCACAAAGGGAAGAGCCCTTTGTGGCAATTTAACCTAAAAATACCATTCGTATTTAGATATGATATAATTTTTTGGCATTTGATCGATCCGGCACTGGACAAAGGGAATGACTTGTGGTAATATTACACTAAGGATTGGTGGCGTAAGGGGCGCCCTGTCAGATGGAGCCGGGCGGCCGCCGGAATCGTTTGGAGGATATCGTTTGGCAGAGATATCCTCCTGGGTGGGAAGGACGAGAAAAATGAATGTGAGAAGGATCGCATGTGCGCTCTGCGCGCTCATGGTGTTGGTCTTATGCCTTCCTGTGGGTGCGGGCGCATATGATCTCCCCGAGCCGAGAGAACAGTACGCCCCCACAGATCTGAACCGGGTGGGCAGCCAGTCGCCAGTCATCGAACTGCG
>JAITDM010000245.1 GCA_031282535.1 Oscillospiraceae bacterium | reverse complement strand
GCTGGGCGCGGTGGGCGGTCTGGGCGGAGAGGACATCGCGGCGCGCGATGTACACGGGATCTTCGACAGGCTGCGCGCGGGGGAGACAGGCGTGTATTTCATCGGCATCGGGGGTGTGACGGCATGACGCCGACGGCCAAGACGATCGACAAAAACGAGTATTTTTTCGGCCACAAGGCCTGCGCCGGCTGCGGCGGTTCGCTGGCTGTGCGGATCGCGCTCAAAGTCCTCGGCCCGCGGGCGGTCGCCGTGCTGCCCGCGGGGTGTATGTCGGCCGTGGGGTTCAACTTCCCGCAGCTCGCGTTTTTAAACAACGCGATCATCTCCACCTTTGCCGGCACGGCCTCGATGATGACGGGCCTGGAGGCGGGTCTGCGCGCCCGGGGCGAACGGGACTGCACCGTGGTCGGTTTCGCGGGCGACGGCGGCACGGCCGACATCGGGTTGCAGGCGCTCTCCGGCGCGCTGGACCGCGGCGACGACATCCTGTACATCTGTTACGACAACGAGGCGTACATGAACACCGGCGTGCAGAAGAGCAGCCTCACCCCGTTCGGCGCACGGACCACGACGACCCCCGCCGGGGCGCGCATCCGCGGCAATGTCCGCGAGAAAAAGAACATGCTCCAGATCGTCGCGGCGCATGGCGCGCCCTATGCGGCGACGGCCAGCGTCGGGTATCTCGACGACTACATGCGCAAGGTGCAAAAGGCCGCCGGTCTGCGGGGCGTCAAGTATATCCACGTCATCGCCCCGTGCCCCACGGGCTGGGGCATCGCCCCGGACGAGACGGTGGAGATCGCGAAGGAGGCTGTGGACTGCGGGCTGTTTCCGCTGTGCGAGTACGAAGACGGCGTCTTTCGGCAGACCGTGGCGCCTAAGGGGGGTTCGATCGAACGTCACATCCGACGTCAGCGGCGCTTTTCCCACTTGACAGAAGAGGACATTGCGCATATCATACAGAACACAGTGAGGAGGACTTCGGAGACATGAAGAAGTACTGGAACGAGGCGATCGAGACGCTGCCGCGCGCGGAACTCGAGGCGCTGCAGCTGCAATCCCTGCGGGAGGAACTGCGGTTTGCCTACGAAAACGCACCGTACTACAAGCGGTCGTTTGACGAGGCGGGCGTTTCGCCGGAGGATCTGAAGACATTGCAAGATATCCAAAAATTTCCATTTATAGACAAAAAGACGCAGCGCGACACGCAGGGTGTCGGGAGTTTTTTGGGGGAACTGTGCGCCGTGCCGGAGGAGCGGGTGATTTTTGTCTCCACCTCCTCCGGGTCCACGGGTGTTCCCACGATGAGCCCGTTTACGCAGCAGGATTTTGACGAATGGCAGGATGTGGAGAGCCGCTGGTTCTGGCAGGCGGGCATGCGTCCCCACGACCGCTATGTCCACGCGCTCAACTTCTCGCTCTATGTGGGCGGGCCGGACGTCATCGGCGCGCAAAATCTCGGTGCGCTGTGCATCTGGGGCGGCACGCTGCCCTCCGAGCGGCTGATTTTCATCTTAAAGACGTACCAGCCGACCTGCATATGGACAAGCCCGTCCTACGCCTGGTACCTCGGCGAGACCTGTAAAAAGAGCGGCGTGGACCCGAAGACGGACCTCTCGATACGCAGGATCTTCGTGGCCGGCGAGATGGGCGGTTCCATCCAGGCCACGCGCGACGCCATCGAATCGCTGTGGGGCGCGGAGGTATTCGACTTCTACGGCCTCTCGGACATCTTCGGCGCCTGCGCCGCGCAGTGCGAGGTACACGACGGGCTGCACATCGCCGAGGACCACATCCTGGTCGAGACCATCGACCTGAACACGGGCGAAGTGATCGCGCCCGGGCAGCGCGGGGAGCTTGTCTACACGACGCTGCGCAAGAAGGCCCGTCCGCTGATCCGGTTCCGCACGGGCGACATCGGTTTTGTGACGGTCGAGCCGTGCGCCTGCGGCCGCACCCACGCGCGCATCCACGTGGACGGGCGCAAGGACGACATGTTCATTGTCTCCGCCGTCAACGTCTATCCCAGCGACATCGAGTATGTCATCCGCGGTCTCACGGAGGTCACGGGCGAATACACGGTGCGGATCACGGAGAAGAATTTCACCTGTCAGTACGAGGTGACGGTGGAGAACGCCGACGCGGCGCGCCACACGGACGAACAGGTGGCGGCGCGGGTGTCGGAGGCGTTGAAGGCCCGCATCGGCGTCAAGCCCGCGAACGTCGTCGTCCTGCCGGACGGCACGCTTGAGCGCTCCACGCACAAGGCAAAGCGCATCATTGACGAGCGAAAGCTGGAGTACAATATATGAGGTGACGCCCATGAGGCCGCTGTCCGCCCGCACCGCCGGATTCACGGATTCCGTCATACGCCGCATGACGCGCATTGCGCAGCGGCACGGCGCCATCAACCTCTCGCAGGGGTTTCCCGATTTCGACCCGCCGCGCGCGCTGCTGGACGCGTTGGCGCGCGCGGACACGCTGCCGCACCAATATTCCGTCACCTGGGGGGCGCAGAACTTCCGCGAGGCGCTGGCGGCGAAGCAGTCGCGCCGCATGGGTTTTGCGATCGACCCGGACGCCGAGGTCGTCGTCACCTGCGGTTCCACCGAGGCGATGATGGCGGCGATGATGACGGTGGCGAACCCCGGCGACAAGGTGATTGTTTTTTCTCCGTTCTACGAAAACTACGGTGCGGACGCCATTCTCTCCGGCGCCGAGCCCATCTACGTGCCGCTGCGGCCGCCGCACTACGACTTCGACCCGGCCGTGTTGGAGGACGCCTTCCGCCAGGGGCCGGCCGCGCTCATCCTCTGCAACCCCTCGAACCCCTCCGGCAAGGTGTTCACCCGCGGGGAGCTTGAGATCATCGCCGCGCTCGCGCGGCGGTACGACGCCTATGTGATCACGGACGAGGTATACGAGCACATTGTCTACGCGCCGCACCAGCATGTGTACATGGCGTCTCTGCCCGGCATGCGTGAGCGCACGCTGTCCTGTTCGTCGCTTTCGAAGACGTATTCCATCACCGGCTGGCGGCTCGGGTACATCATTGCGCCGCCGGAGATCATTGACACGGCGAAGAAGGTACACGACTTTCTGACGGTCGGCGCGGCCGCGCCGCTGCAGGAGGCGGCTGTCACGGGTCTGCGGTTTGAGGAGGCGTACTACGAGTCGCTGCTCGCCGTTTACACGCAAAAGCGCGAACTGTTTTTACGGGGGCTCGACGACATTGGGATCATACACAACGAACCGCAGGGGGCGTATTACGTGATGATTGACATCTCGGAATACGGCTGTGAGGACGACCTGCGGTTCTGCGAGCTCCTGACCGAACGCGTAGGTGTCGCCGCCGTCCCCGGCTCCAGTTTCTTCCGGGAACCGGAGAACCGCTACATCCGCTTCCACTTTGCCAAGCGCGAGGAGACCCTGCGCGCCGCCCTCGAACGCCTGGCGGACATGCGGACGCGGATGGGGACAATTGACAATTGAGAATTTTTTTCATCTATAACGGCGCCTCCGCAATTCCCCTCCTTCGGAGGGGTGGCAGCGGCGCAACCGCTGACGGGGTGGTTCCGCATCCAATTCGCACGACGTGTCAGGGGGACGTATGGTTGACACGTTTTCGGGTGCGCCGCATCTTTTCCAGATCCATTGTGCGACACCGGAAACAGCGTCAGTCCCGAGGGCAGGTCGCGGCAAGAAGCAATATGTCCACTATACGTTCCCTTGACAACAAGCCCCCGGACTGCTCAGCATGAGCGGTTCGGGGGCTTAAAACTCTGAGAATATATGGAATTTCCAGTAAGGTATAACACTACTGGTGCAACCCCTCTATTTCCTCGCGGGTTAAACCGGTATCTTCAATAATTTCATCTATCGGTCTGCCACGATTGATTAGCTTTCGCGCTATCTCAAATTGTGTTCGCTCTACGCCCCGCCGTTCGGCATCGCGCATAAACATAGCGTTGTCCCGCCGCGCTTTTTCGCGGCGCTCATATAGATCACGGGCGCGTTCGTCGGCGGACAACTCGCGCAGTTTGACGACCGCGCGACCTATCGTTTGATTTCTTTCGGATAACATACTCAATTCCTCCTCCGTCTCGGCGGCGATAAAACGCGCCCAGTCGTACAGGAGCGTCCCGTCCGCATCGTGTGGCAGTTTGGGAAGTTCCAGTGTATGAACTTCGAACAAGTCGGTGAACGCAACGCCTGCATCTCTGTCGTACAGCGTGAAACGGTGGTGGTAGCGCGGGCTTGCCGCAATCAGTTCCTCGTCGGTGACAACGATGCTGATGACCCGCTTCACGGCGGCATAGTCGTCTCCGTTGCCTATCTGCTCCGTGATCAGCTTCGCGTCGTAGAATACGATGCGGTTTTTGAGCTCAGGTGTGACCGCAAGTTGTATCTCGATGTGGATGATCTTCCGGCTCTTGGTTTTCAGCTTTACGTCGATAATACCCAATTTGTCGGCGGGGTACTCCCGCAGCAAATGCGGATCGGCAATCTCAATCTCGTTGTAGTCGTCGTCCGGGAGATCGAGCGCCGATTTCAGAAAGCTTACAAGGAACTCCACATTGCGCTCGTCGGCAAAAAACAGACGGAAAATCACGTCGCTCTTGACCGGGAGTATATTTTGCTTGTCCATCGGAACACCGCCTTTATTTCT
>JAITDM010000197.1 GCA_031282535.1 Oscillospiraceae bacterium | reverse complement strand
CCACCTCCGAATTGGCGTGGGCGGCGAAGCCGTACGCGTAGGTGATCGTCTGGCCGTTCGGGTCCTTCAGTTTCAGGGCGCCGCGGTTGTCCGGCGCCTCGTTGACGCGGTATCTGTCAGAGGTGTAGCTGGTGGAGACAGGCGAGAGGGTCTCGAGTTGCAGGTACCCGGCGGCCGCGGCCGCCGGCGGGACCGGCAGCGGCGGGTACAGCCCGAACAGCAGCGCCGCGGCGGCGACAAAGGCCGCCAGCCGGCCGATCCGCCAGCCGCCCCGGCGGGCAGGCGGGCGCGGGGATGTGGTATGCGCGTAAGTGGTGGACATCGTGCTTGCTCCCTTCTTCAGACGCCTCTTTGTGTCTGATGTCGCCCCCGGCGGAAATGGGGGCGACCTTTGGCCGCCCCCGGAGACGTCCGGTTGGTTTCTCCCAAAGTATCACGAAACAGGGCGAAAGTCAAGCGAATTTTCGCGCATAATCTGTGCATATTATACAGGCGGAACGACGGGCGTCAGGCGGCGGGGCGCGCTTCTGCGCCGGTTCCGGGCGGATTGTTGTGAGGCGGGCGCCGCGTAAAAGCCGTAAAAAAAGAGAGCTGTCCCGGCGGCGTCGCGCCTGTGTGGACAGCTCTGAAAGAGGAAGGGGATTGCGAGGCTGCGCCGACACCCTGTGTCCGGCGGCCGCGTCGGATGACTGTCCGGCGCGGCTTTCGGCAGGCGTATCGGAGCCGCCTCTAAGAAAGAAGAATAAGAATAAGAAAAAAGCAAACTCAGACGGCGGGCCGCGCCTCCGGCGCTGAATCCGGGCAGGTCACGGTCTGACCGCCGTTTTTGTGGTTTCCTGGTATGCCCATAGTGTAGCATCAAAAGTGGCGTCCCGATTGCAAAAATCGGATGTTTTTGATCTTTTTTGGCAAAGTTTTGTGCACAAAGAGGATGAAATGAAAGGGGAAGTTGTAAAACACAGGGGAGACAGAGAAGACATTCCACGCGGCCCGGGCGCGCCGCGCGCCTCCGATTTATGAAGTGCCCGCCGAAAACAGTGTAAAACGGACGAACAGAGGCGCATTGTTTCGAAATTGTTTACAACCGCCCGAGGTACGAGTGACAAATTTTGGGGAAGTTTGAACTTTTTGACTTGATTTTTAACGCCCGATCAGGTAAAATCATAGTATAGAGGTCGGATCCCCAAGGCCGTCCGTGCGTGGTTGCTCGGAGAGGATGGTCGGCGAGACAAGGACGGACCTTTTCCCATCGCCGCGGGCAATATGTCCGGCCTGCGAGACTTCAGAAAAAGAGTGACGACGAATGATTGTGGCAGATGTGCTTCGCGATCTTCAGGACAATTCCCCCCCTTTTCAGCCCCTTCTCAACATCCGGGTCCGGAATTACCGGGAGAAGGCGATCAACTGGAACGGCGTCGGCATCAAAAAGGGCGCGCTCTGTTACCAGTTCCGGTCCAGCGCGGATCCGGAGCTGTGTCAGATCCGCATCCTGCCGGATGCGTGCCTGAATGTCCTCATCGAGTGCGGCGATCAAAACCCCGACGCGCTCTTCTCGGGGGCGTTCTTTGAGCCCAAGATGCTCACCGTCAAACCGGACACCGAATATTTTGGCTTCAAACCGTATTCCAACCTCGGCCTCCAGTGCGAGAAGTTCAAACTGAGCGAACTTGCCGACTCCGCCGTGTCCTTTTGCGAGGCCTACCCCATGGCGGAGGAACTGCTGGCGCAGATGCGCGCCACCGGCGATTTTGAGGAACGGATTCGTCTGTTCTGTGCGTTTGCCGACCGGCATATGACAAACCACGACTACGACCCCACCTTCATCGACTACTTCACCGTGATGATCTGCTCTTCGAGGGGCAATGTCCTGTTCAACAACATGCGGCAGATCACGGGTTACTCCGAGCGCTACTGCCGGGAGCGTTTCAAAGAGATGCACGGCTGTTCCCCCAAACAGTACAGCGGCGTCATGCGCTTCCAAAGCGTACTCAAGGATCTCCTGAAAGAAAAGGACGTCGGGGTCTCGTCCCTCGTGTTCAACAACGGGTATTTCGACCAGGCGCATCTGATCCGGGACTTCAAGCGGTTTGCCATGATGCCGCCGGACAAATTCCGCCGGACATTTCATTCGGCCCACGCGCGCGCATCGACCCTTTCGTGAGGACATGTACGGATTCCAGACGCCCCGGAAGAAATGTTGACTATTTTAGTCGTATTTCTCCGGGGCGTTTTCACTGGAGAGGCGCCCTGAGAGACGCCCATAAATACAATCGCGCCTGTGCGAAGGGTGGTACGATGAAACAATTAAAATGACGCAATACCGCGAAAAGGAGCCGAAAAGTGATGGATAACGAGCAAATTATTGCCTATAAATCGTTTGCGGAAGTGGCGCGGCGGGTGAAAGCCGCGCCGGCGCGGCGGACGGTGGCGCTCGTCTGCGCGGCGGACGAACACGCGCTGGAGGCGCTGTTCCAGGTGGAGGCGGAGGGATTGCTGAGCCCGCTCCTCGTCGGCCGCGCCGCGGAGATTCGCGCCGCCGCCGGGCGGCTGGGCCGCACGGTCCCCGACGAGCGGATCCTCGACGCCGAGACTCCGGACGCCGCCGCGCGGGCGGGGGTCGCGCTGGTCCGCGCGGGCCGGGCGCAGGTGCTGATGAAAGGCCGTATGGAGACCGGCGAACTGCTGCGCGCGGTGCTGCACAAGGAGGCGGGGCTCTCCCTCGGCGGCGTGATGTCGCACCTCTCGGTGCACGAGATCCCCGCGTACCACAAGCTGCTCATCACGACGGACGGCGGCATGCTGCCGTATCCGACGATGGAGCAGAAAAAACACATCATCGACAACGCCGTGCGCGTGATGCGCGCGCTGGGCAACGACAGGCCGAAGGTCGGGATCCTGGCCGCGGTGGAGAAGGTGAACCCGCGGATGCCCGAGACGGTGGAGGCGGCGGCGCTGCGGGCGATGAACCGGACCGGCGAGATCCGGCACTGCATTGTGGAGGGGCCGATCTCCCTGGATCTCGCCCTGGTGCGCGCGCGCGCCGAGACAAAGGGCTATCGGAGTCCCTGCGCCGGCGACGCCGATATCCTCGTCGTGCCGAACATCCACGCGGGCAACATCCTGGGCAAGAGCCTGGTGGAGATGGCCGGCGCCCGGATGGCCGGACTCGTGATGGGGGCGGTCTGCCCCATCGTCGTCACCTCGCGCGGGTCGTCCGCCGAGGAAAAGTACAACGCGCTGGTGCTGGCCTGCGCCGTCGCCGACGGCGCCCCGGCCGACTGACGCCGCTGTTTACCGCCGCGATCGAACACACCGCGGAGGCGCTCGCGCTCGGCGCGCTGCGCGTACTGCGCGGCGAGGAGACGGCCCGCGTCTTCCATTTGGACGAGGAGGACCCTTTGTGAGGAGGATCATCGACGCGCACGCGCACCTGGGGGACATTTTCCACGGGAACCGGAACGTCAGTTTCAAGACGAATGTCAAGAAGGGCGGCTATGAGGACTGTCTCGCAGAGCTGGAGGAGTCCCTGTTTGAAAAGCCGCTCTTCACGGGCGACCCGCGCGATCAGCGGCGCATTGTCGACGCCGGGCAGTGCCGCTGCTGGGAGGCCACGCTGGAGAACACCGCGCGCCAGTTGGACGCGTGCGGGATGGCCGGCATCGTGCTGCTGCCCGTGCTGCCGAACACGACCTTCGAGGAGTACCTGGCCGCCTCCAAGCTCGAACCGCGCATCATTCCCTTCACGGCCGCGGACATGACGCTGCCGGCCGGCGAGATGACGGCCAAGCTGCGCCGGGACATTGACCGGGGCGCCAAGGGGCTGAAGCTCCACCCCATTTTGCAGAACGTCCGTCTGACGGACGACCGCATGGCGGCCGCGGCGGAGGTGTTTGCCAAGGCGGATTTGCCGGTGGTGGTCCACGTCGGAGAGGGGGCGTACTATCCCGCGGACGGGGATAATCCCATAAATTCCCAGTACGGCACGATGGCGGATTTCTTTTTGTTCGCCCGGCTCCGGAGGGACCAGGTGCTGGTGGCCGCCCACTGCGCGGCCTTTGCGGACGAGCTGATGGAGGGCTGCCGCGGTCTGGAGAACGTCTATGCCGACACTTCGTTCTGCTCGGTGGACCGGGTCCGCCGGGCCGTGAACGTCATGGGAACGGACCGCGTGCTGTTTGGCACGGACTATCCCTTTGCCAACGAGGAATTCTGCATCGAGGTCGTCGACCGGGCCTTTGCGGACGACCCCGCCACGAGGGACAAGGTTTTCTACGGCAACATCGCGCGGCTGTTGCACCTGTGAGCCCCCCGTGCCTGTTCCTGTAGATATTTTTTACAGGTGCATGTAAAAATGGAAATAATGCTGGAAAACACATCAAAAAAGCGGGATTTGATAGAAATCAATTTTCGAAGATTGCTATTGACTGTCGGAAAAATTTGAGATATAATGTCATAAAATTCAAACCATTGCTTGAAGTTGTGATAGCCTAAATTTGAGGAGGGTTCATAATGATACCTTGGTGGGGCTATATGATTATCGGCTTCGTGGTTGCTTTTGTTGTGATCAGGATTCAGAAGTCTAATAAGAAGAAGTCTGCGAGATGACGGACACTGTGGGCCAAACGATTATGTTAGAGGTGGTTTCATTGTTGTGCCCATACTGTAACCATGAAATGGAGAGCGGGAAGATTGTAATTTCTGCGACAGGAAGTGTGCCGTGTGCAATCGTCGAATGGTACTCGGAAGAAAAACAAGAAAAAGGGATTTTTGGCAGAGCAAAAAGAAAGAAGATCGCTATAAGAGATCGAAAAAATGGATATTTTGAAGGCGCTTATCATTGCCCATGCTGCCATAAAATATTTGGCGAATTTGAAACGTAGCGGAAGCGTTGATCGTGAAATAGCTGGAGGGCAAACGCCATGCCTAAGAAACTGCGCAAAACATTTGGTGACGTGAACGCGCCGTCCACCGTCGCGCTGATGCGGCTGATTGAAACGCAGAGCAAGGCGACGGTGGCGCGTTGGACGCTTGACTACGCCGAACAGAAAATCCTCCCGCTGTTTGAGAAGCATTGCCCGGGCGACGAACGCCCCGCTCACGCGATCGGCGCCGCCCGCGCGTGGCTTGATGGCAAGGTCAAATTGCCGTATGTCAAAGACATCATTCTGAACGAGTGCCACGCCGCCGCCCGTGAGCTGGATCACAATCCGGTCGCGCAGGCCGCCGCGCGGGCCATCGGGCAGTCGGCGGGCAGCATACACGCCGCGACGCATTCGCTCGGCCTGTACTTTTACGCGGCGGCGGCCGTGGCCTACGACCGCTTGGGGCTGGACGCGGGCGAAGCGGCGTATGAAACCGTCGCCGAAGAAGTCTGTGCCGACTACACCGCCGCGCTGAGGGCCGTCGCGGTCGAAAACGAACCGAATCCGGCCAGGTGCAAGTGGAATTGCTGACCCCCGTCATATCACCCGTCATATCACAAAAGGGCTTGCGGAATTCACTTCCGCAAGCCCTTTCCTTGCGAGGCGCCTCAGCGCCTCGGTCCAACCTCCGTATTCACGTTCCAAGCCGCGCAGCGGCTTGGAACGTGGGGCGGCGCTACGCGGCGGCGCCCTCCCAGTGGAGTGTGGCGTCGCTCTCTGGGATGTCTGCCGGGACGAAATCGTTCGTGTAGATGTCCGTGGGCAGGATGTCCCCCGGCGCCCAGAGGCCGATCTCCTCGGAGATCTCAAACCACTTTTCGATGTAAGTGGGGTCGATGTTCTTGTTCTCGTCGAAGTAGAACGAGCTGAGATCCGCGGGGTCGAGGTCCAAAAAGTCCGCGACGATCGCCTGGGCCTCCTCGATGTTGTTGTTGATCCAGACCCGCGCCCGGTACAGCGCGTTCACGAAGCCCTGCACCACGTCCGGGTGCTCCTGAATGAAGGCCTCGCTGAATCCGCGCGTGGAGAGGCCGGCGCCGGGGCTTCCGAACATCTCCCAGGTGTTGAAGATCTCGCGCACCTCCCCGGTCGCCAGCGCGGCGCCCGCGAAGGGCGGGTGGGAGGTGGTGATGTCGACCAGCCCCTGCATCAGCGACTGCTCCAGCGTGCCGGACTCCAGCGTCACAAACTCGGCGCCCTCCGGGTCGAGCCCCCGGGTCTTCAGATAGTACTTCACATAGCCGTCTTCGCACGGGTTGATGCGGGTGATGGCCACTTTATGCCCGACGGCATCGTCCAGCGACTGGATCGGGCTGTCCTTCTGCACCAGGTAGCGCACGTGCGTGTATTCCTCGTGGTCGACGATGCCGGTGGTCACGGCGATGGACTTCATACCGGCGAGCCGCGCCTGCGCCACCACCGGCGGGTGGGACTGGACAAAGACGTCGACTTCGCCCTGGGTGAGGAGCTGGTGCTCGGTGACGCCCTTGCTCAGCGCGCCGATGTACTCGATTTGAATGCCCTCGTCCCGGAAGAAGCCCAGCGCGTCCGCCACGTTGAGCTCGTTGAAGCCGGTGAGCGTGATCATCCGGAGCGTGAACAGCTCGTCTCCGCCGGCCTGTGCGCCGCCCTGCGAAGCGGGCGGCGTGGTCTCGGCGGACGTCCCCCCCGCGCAGCCAGGCAGCGCCAACAGCAGCGCCAAAGCCGACAACCACGCCCACAATTTTACATGTTTCATCTTGTTCTCCCTCACTTTCTTAATACATATTAAGCATATATGTATTATATATTTCTATCATACCGCATTTTGACGGATTTGTCAAGGGGGGACTAACACAATGGAGAATGGAGAATTGAGAATGGAGAATTTTTCCCGTCTGTGCGGCGCAGCCGCTGACGGGGTGGTTCCGGATCCAATTCGCACGGGCGGGGCTGGGGCGGCCGATTGACACACGCTCCAAAGAAGGAGAAGCGCCCCGGCGGCGGGGCGCTTCTCC
>JAITDM010000180.1 GCA_031282535.1 Oscillospiraceae bacterium | reverse complement strand
CGAGATCCAGTGTAAAACGGCCGTCCGGCAGCGCCACGCCGGCCGTGACGAAATTCTTCGCGGGCGCGCCGGGCGTGTCCCCGTCCGTCCAATTGAATTCCGAGTAGCCGGTCCACCGCGCCGGCGTGCCCTCGGCGGTCAGCGCGCCGATCAGTGGGGACGCCGCGCCGCTCTTGCGCGTGACGGCGCCGGCGCCGTCCAACCCGAAGTGGGCCCAATCGTAGCCGCCGGCGCCGGTCAGGCTGACGCTGCCCGGCGAGGCGGCGTCGGAGACCTCAAAGTCGACGGGTACGCCGCCGTATACGGGCACGGTCTCCGCCGTCGGATGGGCAAAGGTCAGGCGGATCTCGTGGGGTACGGCGACATCGGCGGGACCGACTGTGATCTCATACACGGTCGCGTCCGGCGCGCCGCCCGTGATCCCGAACGGCATGGCGGCCGGATCCTTTTGCATCGTCACCGGCGTGACGCTGTCCCCGTCCAGCCGCGCGGCCAGCAGGGCGCCCCAGCCGTCCGGCGCGTGGACGCGCACCTTCCAGGTCCGCGCGGAGAGCGCGCCGGGGTAAGCGCCCGCGGCGGCGCCAATGCGCACGACGACGTCGCCGTCGGCAAACGACGTGGTGAGGTCGGTGGTGCGGGACAGGCCCGCCTGATAGGCGACCGAGGTCGTGTCGTCTTCGTAGAGCTGCGAGGCGCCGCTCAGCCGGGCGCTCGGATAGACGTCCAGCCCAATCGTGTCCCAGGGTTTCTCGCCGATGTAGGAGGCATTTTCCGCGAGCGGGAGGATGGAGCCGGCGCGCACGAAGAGCGGGGAGGTCTGTGTGGTGTGGTGTACGGTGATCGTCTGCGGGCCGTCGTAGGCTGCGCCGGTCCAGACGTCGATCCACCGGCCGTCGGGGATGAACACGGTCCGCTCGTTGCCCGCCGCGTTGGCCCGTTTGTATTGCAGCCGCAGGACGGCGTTGTTCGACCCCTCGTAGTATTCAATGCGGATCGTATGCCTGGTGCCGGCCGGCAGGGTCACATCCGTGTAGGTGGTGACGCTGTCGCTGGGGACCCAGTGGTCGGCCGCCAATACGTCGTCGACCCACAGGCGGACGCCGTCGTCGCTGGTCACGGCGAGCTGGACGTCCTCGCCGCCCACTTGGAGCGTTCCGGTCCAGCGCGCGGAGAAGTTGTCGGCCTGGATGGGGCTGCCGGGGCTGCCGTAGCCCAGGTGGAAGTTGACGTCCGCCTCGGTGCGCGTCAGCGCGGGCTCACCGCTCAAGGAAACGTTGTTGAAATATTCGGCCAGCAGGCCGGGCTGGCCGTCGTGGCTCAGCCAGGCGGCGGGTACCGGCGTGACAGTGGAGACGGATTCCCAGAGGGGGGCGACCAGAAGGTTGTCGCCCAGTGTGTACTGGGTGTTGTCCTGCGATTCGGCGTAGGCCGGGTAGTTGTAGTCGAGCCGCCTGACAAGCGGAAGCCCTGTGTCGTAATTCTCGCGTGAGAGGGCGTAGAACAGCGGCAGAAGACGGTAGCGCATCCCGATGTAATTCCGGGCGATGTCCTCCGCGGCCGCGCCGTACAGCCACGGGGCCCGGTCGAGGTTGCTGCCGGCCGTGCAGTGGTAGCGGAAGATGGGGGAGAACGCCGCGAACTGTGTCCACCGGGTCCACTGCTCCGGCGACAGCACATCCATGTGGCCGCCGATGTCGGAGCTCACATAGGGCAGGGAGGTCTCGGCGCCGCTGCGCACCACGTCCACAATCTCCTGGCGCAAATCACCGGGCTGGCCGTGCGTGTCGCCCGTCCACTGGATCGAGAAGCGGTGTGAGGACAGGTCCGGCGCGCGGTTGAACACGCCGTTGTCGATTCCGTCCACATTGCCCATGATGAGCGGCCGCCGGGCGTAGGCGTCCTCCGCCTTGTGCGTCTCCCAGTAATCCCGGGTGATCGCCTGATATAGATACATCCCGAAGCTCTCCTTGTTGATGCCGGAGAACGGCGAGCGGATGGTGGTGCTCCAGTTTCGGTCGAACCACCAGGCGTCGAGGCCGATGTCGAGGAGGCGGCGGAGATTTTCGTTGCGGTAGGTGAGATCCTGCTGGGACAGCGCGTGGCCGCTGCCCTGCGGTTCCGGGTGGTCGTTGAAAACGATGTCGACCTGTTTGTCCTCGTGCGCCGTGCGAATGAACCGCGCCATATCGGGGAACAGCGTGGTGTTGATGTCGTAGCCGATGCTCGCGCTGATGCGCCAGTCGGTGTCGACGACGAAGTAATCCAGCGGGAACCCCTCTGTGCGGTACTTGTCGATCGTCTCCAGCGCGGTGGTCTCGGAGTACGCGTAATACCGGCTGTGCCAGAGGCCCAAGGTCTTCAGCGGGATCAGTTCGGAGGGCCCCGTCAGTTTGGTGAATTCCTTCCGGAGGCGTTGGGCGTCGCCCTGCGGGACGAACACAAACAAATCCGGAGCCTGGTTGGTCGTGTCCCAGCCGTTCATGTCCGTATATTCGGCGTGGTCGGCGGGCATCGGATTGTAGCCCCACGGTGCCGGAATGACGCGGGGGTTGTCGGCGATGACCCAGGCCTTCGGCGTGTCGCCCGGTGCGGGCAGGTAGGGCGTGGACGACGGCAGGGTGGTGTAGCGCCAGATCTCTCGGCCCCTGTGGTCCGTGACGTAGACGCCCGTCAGGGAGGCGACGCCGTGGGGGACGACCACGGTGAGGGCGGACGTGGAGATCCGCGTCTCGCTGGCGCCCGCCTGCTTTGTGACGGTCGCCCCCGGCCAGTCGCTGCGGTTCACAATGTGGTAGGAGGGCCGGTCCTCAAAGCCCTTCGGGCCCTGCAGCTCGATTCTGACGAGGGTATCCGAGAGCGCCTGGACGCGGACGAGGCCCACCTCCTCGGTCACGACGCCCTCGGCCGCGGCGGCGGCGCCTGCTGTCCACGCGGTGAGACCGCACAGCAGACACAGCGCCGTCAGGATGGAAACGGTTCGGATGGCGCGGATTTTCATATTGAATTCCTCCTCTTCTTTGTGTATATTTATGCACGATTATAATAAAACGACACAATGCGCAAGGCTGAAAGAGATTACTTATAAAATATCCACATAATTTGGTGCTATCAGTCTATCAGCCAAATCTGGCGTTGTCAAGGGGAAAAATGAATCTGACAGCGGCGGCGGGAATGTAACATAACCAAAATTTAACAGCACAGAAAAGCGCAACCGAAGCAATTGCAACGGTTGCGCTGTATGTTTATGTGGCAACTGTTCGGAAATTCCGAACAGTTGCTCACCCGCCCAATTTCTGCATCGCTTCATTTTCGTCCGCTGCGAAATTCAAGTGCCTGCCGTTGTTGCACTCGTAGATGTAGTCGCGAAGCGGCTTGCTTGTGTAGCCGGAGAAGTCCCCAAAGATCACCAGACGACAGCGGTAATTGACAAACTTCTGTGCGACCTCGCCCGCCAAGCCTGTGGACAGCCGGAAAAAATCCTCACTGACGGCGGCTTTGTTGACTGCGATTTTTGTGATCTTGTGCTCATAAAAAAGAGATACAATCAGATCAAGCGCCGACTGCCCGTCAGTGATGAGCGGCGTTTCGCTGTTGACGACGGCGATGTCGCCGATGATTTTTGTGTTCACAATCAATCTTTCCTTTTCACCGCGTACATTTTCTTTTATTTTATGGAAAACCCATTCGCCAATTTTAGCCATTGTAACATATTTTCACAAAAAACGCAATGAGCCATTTGACTCTAATATTGAGTAAGCCCCATGCAATCAAAAACCAGGCGCCGCATAGCGCAGATTTTCGCCGCGATTTTCTGTTCACAGAAAATTTACAATTGCCGTGTGCTGGCCTTCCTGTATGCGGATGTGTAAAAACAACATGACAGCGGCGGCGGAACGTGATATAATGCCCGTGGCGGCCTTGTTTTGCGTACGAAATATACCAAGCATATAAAAAGGAAAATATTTACAAATTATGGGAGCGCGCGCGTTCCATGGTATGGGAGAGACTTCCATGTTCGATTTCATCCGGGGCGAGGTGGCGCACACGGAGCCCTATCTGGCCGTGATTGATGCCGGCGGCGTGGGGTACGCCTGCCACACCAGCCTCTCGACGCTGCAGACGCTGCACACGGGGCAGACAGCCCGGCTGTATACTTTTTTGTACCTCCGCGAGGGCATCTGCGACCTGTACGGCTTCGCCGCGCGGGAGGAGCTTGCGGCCTTTAAAATGCTGATCGGCATCTCGGGCGTGGGCCCGCGCGTGGCCACGGCCATTTTGTCGGTCACAACACCCGAGCGGCTGGCCCTCTCGGTGCTCACAGGCGACGAGAAGGCGCTGACGGCGGCGGCGGGCGTCGGCAAAAAACTGGCGCAGCGCATCGTGTTGGAGCTGAAAGACAAACTCGGCAAGTCGTTCTCCGCCCCGGCGTCGGCCTCCGGGCCGGCGTCTCCCGTCGGGCCGGGCGCCCTCACGCAGGTGGGCGAGGCGCAGGCCGCGCTGATGGTCCTGGGTTACTCCGCCGCGGAGGCGCTCCAGGCGCTAAACGGCATCGACGCGGAGGAGATGAGCGTGGAGGCGCTGATCCGCGCGGCCCTGCGCCGCATGGTGAAGTGACCGGATGAATCCCGTTTCGAGGGGAGGACGCGGCCTTGGGCATTCAGTTTGACGATATGGAGGAGCGGCTCGTCACCGCTTCGTTGTTGCGGGACGACGACACGGAGGTGTCGCTGCGCCCGCATACCCTGCTTGAGTACATGGGGCAGGAGAAGGCCAAGGAGAGCCTGCGTATCTATATAGAGGCGGCCCGGGGCCGGCGGGAACCGCTGGACCATGTGCTGCTCTACGGACCGCCGGGGCTCGGCAAGACGACGCTGGCCGGCGTCATCGCCCACGAGATGGGTGTGAACATCCGCATCACGTCGGGGCCCGCCATCGAGAAGGCGGGGGACCTCGCGGCGCTGCTCACGAATTTGAACGAACACGATATCCTGTTTGTGGATGAGATCCACCGCCTGAACCGCGCGGTGGAAGAAGTGCTCTACCCGGCCATGGAGGACTACGCGGTGGATATCATCCTCGGCAAGGGGCCGTCCGCCCGCTCCATCCGGCTGGACCTGCCGCGCTTCACACTGATCGGCGCCACGACGCGGGCCGGGCAGCTCACGGCGCCGCTGCGCGACCGGTTCGGAGTCATCCTCCGGCTGGAGCTCTACACGCCGGAGGAGCTCCTGCAGATCCTGCGGCGCAGTGCGTCTATCCTGGACATTCCCCTTGAGGCGGACGGCGCGGCGGAGATCGCCCGCCGCTCGCGGGGCACGCCGCGCATCGCCAACCGCATCCTCCGGCGGGTGCGCGACTTTGCCCAGGTGCGGGCCGACGGCGTGATCACAAAGCCCGTGGCAGACGCCGCACTCTCCATGCTGGAGATCGATCACAGGGGGCTCGACGCCGTCGACCGGCGCATGCTCGCGGCCATCATCCGCAATTTTTCGGGCGGGCCCGTGGGGCTCGATACGCTGGCCGCCAGCATCGGGGAGGAGTCCATCACCCTGGAGGACGTATACGAACCCTTCCTGTTACAGCTCGGGTTCATCAACCGCACGCCGCGCGGGCGCTGTGTCACCCGCCTCGCCTGCGAGCATCTGGGCGTTCCCTATGTGGGGCAGGAGCCGGGCGGCTTCCCGCACGGGGGTCAGGAATGGATCGACCTGCCGTAAACACAGCCCCCAAGGCCGCCGCCGGCCGGACATAAGAGCGAGGTCCCGCATCCGCCGTGCGGATAGACGCCGCCGCCGGCGGCCGGCACAAGACAGAGGGCGCGCCGCATACACTGTAGGTGAGGCGCCGCGGGAGGCGCCCGTCAGGACATATGACTGCGCATGTGACCGAGACTGAGACAGAGAGGAAAAGACGATATGGGTAAATTGTTTGGCACCGACGGCATCCGCGGGGTGGCCGGCGAGACGTTGAGCGGGGAACTGGCTTTTCGGGTCGGGCAGGCCGCCGCGCGCGTACTCACGGAGACGGAGCGGCACAAGGCCAGCTTCTGCATCGGGAAGGACACCCGCGTCTCCTCGGATATGCTGGAGGCGGCGCTCGTGGCG
>JAITDM010000174.1 GCA_031282535.1 Oscillospiraceae bacterium | reverse complement strand
TCCCGGCTGGAAAGCGCCACGCCGATCATCACGGCCACGGTGCTCAGGACGTCGGAGAGCGTGTGTACGGCGTCCGAAACCATCGCGGACGAGCGGGCGATCAGGCCGGCCGCCAGTTTGAAGCCGGCCAGCAGCACATTGACGGCAATGCCGTGGCGCGAGACGCGCAGGGCCGTGCGCGCGGTGTGTTTTGCCTCCATGAATGGAGAAGCCTCCCTCTCGGACGGACACCCGGCGGGCCACGTCCCGCCGCAGGCGCTCCGTCCGCCAACTTGAGACCGGCGGCGTGCGCTGGGCACTCAACGCCACCATATGCCGCGCGGCCCCGCCAAGTGAAGCATTTCTCACCCATTTCCCAATTGACATCTCCATGCCCATGACATATGATAGTAATATGCAAGTGGAACACCCTCAGACTTTCAAAAATGCCCGTCTGGGCCCGTGGGTCTGGGATGCGTAAGGAGAGATGATTGTGCCGGCTTGGTCTGAATTCAGCAGAGAGGATCTGCGCGCACGGCAAGCGGAATTGCAAAAGACGTATGAAAGTTACAGGCAAAAAGGCCTGCAGCTCAACATGGCCAGAGGCGTGCCCGGGCTCGACCAGCTCGACCTGTCCGAGGGGCTGCTCACCGCCGTCACACAGGGCGGCGCCTGCAAGATCGGCGGGGTCGAAACCCGCACCTACGGGGTGCCGGACGGGCTGCCGGAAGCCAAAGCGCTGATGGCGGACATCATGGACACGCCCCCGGAAACCGTGATCGTGGGCGGCAACTCCAGCCTCAATCTGATGTTCGACACCATCGCCCGCGCCATGACCCACGGCATGGGCGGCGGCTCGCAGCCGTGGATGCGGCAGGGAAACGTCAAGTTCCTCTGCCCCTCGCCCGGCTACGACCGCCACTTCTCCGTCTGCGAACACTTCGGTATCGAGATGATCCCCGTGGACATGCACCCGGACGGCCCGGACATGGCGGCGGTGCGGTCCCTCATCGCCGACCCCGCCGTCAAAGGCATGTGGTGTATTCCAAGATTTTCCAATCCACAGGGCTATGTGTACAGCGACGAAACCGTGCGCGCCATTGCGGCGCTCACCCCCGCCGCGCCCGATTTCCGGGTGTTTTGGGACAACGCCTACGCGGTGCACGCGCTCTATGAGGACGCGCCGCCGCTCACCGGCATCTGGCAGGCCTGCGCGCAGGCGGGCCACCCCGAGCTCGTCGTCCAGTTCGCCTCCACCTCCAAGGTGACGTTCCCCGGCGCGGGGATCTCCGCGCTCGCGGCGGGCCCGCAGACGCTGGCGCAGGCGAGGCAGGCAATCTTCTTTCAGACCATCGGCTTCGACAAACTGAACCAGCTCCGCCATGTGCGTTATTTTGGGGACATCGACGGCGTGCGCGCCCACATGCGGCGCCACGCGGCGCTTCTCCGGCCCAAGTTTGAGACCGTGGACCGGGTGCTCTCGGAAGGCCTCGCGAACCTCGCCTCGTGGCACGCGCCCCGCGGCGGATACTTCGTCAGCTTGGTGCTCACGCCCGGCACCGCGCGGCGCACCGTCGCGCTGATGGGGGAGGCCGGCGTCATCATGACGGGGGCCGGCGCGACCTGGCCCTACAAGCGCGACCCGCACGACGCGGACCTGCGCATCGCGCCCACCTATCCGCCGGTCGACGAGCTGCGGGTCTCGATGGAACTGCTCTGCGTCTGCGCCAAGCTGGCGTATGTCGAAAAGCGGCTGGAGGAGAGAGAATGAGCGCGCGCGACCGTTACGAAAGCCCGCTGGCGGAGCGCTACGCGAGCCGCGCCATGCTGCGGCTGTTTTCCCCCGATGTGAAATTTTCCACCTGGCGGCGGCTGTGGATCGCGCTGGCGCGGGCCGAGCGGGCGCTGGGCCTGCCGATCACACAGGAACAGATCGACGAGATGGAGCGCTTTCGCGACGAGATCAATTACGACCGGGCCGCGTACTGGGAAGAACGCCTGCGCCACGACGTCATGGCGCACATCCACGCCTATGGGGAGCAGTGCCCCCTCGCGCGGCCGATCCTCCACCTGGGCGCCACGAGCTGCTACGTGGGCGACAACACGGACATCCTGCTCATGCGGGACGCGCTGCGCCTCGTGCGGGACAAAGTGGTGCGCACGGCGCGCGCGCTCGCGCGTTTCGCCGCGACATACAAGGACATGCCCACGCTGGGATTCACGCACTTCCAGCCGGCCCAGCTGACCACGGTGGGCAAGCGCGCGACATTGTGGCTCTACGACCTGCTGCTCGACCTGGACGAGCTGGAGCACCGGATCGGCGCGCTGAAACTGCTCGGCTCCAAGGGCACCACGGGCACGCAGGCCAGCTTTTTGGCGCTCTTCCACGGCGACCACGACAAAGTGCGGGCGCTGGAAGAGTCCATCGCCCGGGCGTTGGACTTCGACGGCGTCGTGCCCGTCTCCGGGCAGACGTACTCGCGCAAGGTGGACGCCTTCGTGCTCGACACCCTCTCCGGGGTCGCGCAGAGCGCGGCGAAATTTGCCTCCGACATCCGCCTGCTGTCCCACCTCAAGGAGATCGAAGAACCCTTCGAGGCCGGCCAGGTCGGTTCCTCCGCCATGCCGTACAAGCGCAACCCTATGCGCTGCGAACGGATCGCGTCGCTGGCGCGCTATGTCTGCGTGGACGCGCTGAACACGGCGATGACGGCCTCGACCCAGTGGTTCGAGCGCACGCTGGACGACTCCGCCAACAAGCGCATCGCCGTGCCGGAGGCGTTTTTGGCGGTGGACGCCATTTTGAATCTCTACGACAATGTGGCGCGCGGGCTCACGGTACACGAACCGGTGATCCGGCGGCACATCGGGGCGGAACTGCCGTTTATGGCCACCGAAAATATCCTGATGGACGCGGTGGCGCGCGGCGGCGACCGGCAGGCGCTGCACGAGCGCATCCGGGTACACTCGATCGAGGCCGGCCGCGCGGTGAAGGACCGGGGCGAACCGAACGACCTGGCGGCCCGCATCGCCGGCGACCCGGCCTTCGGGCTGACCCTGGCCGAAATCGAGGCCGGCCTGGCGCCGGAACGCTACGTGGGCCGCGCGCCGGCGCAAGTGGAAGAATTTCTGCGCGGCGTGGTCCGGCCCAGACTCTCGGCGTACCCCGAAGAGGACGTCGACACGGCCGTGCGCCGCTGAGCCCGCGCCCCTTTGGCCGGGGTGGGGCGCCGTAAAAAAAAACGGACGGAAACAGGGAGGGAATAAATTCCATCCCTGTTTCTTTCGATACTATAGAAAGTACAGACTGGAAATTTTTTGAAAAAACAAGCGGCGGCCCGGCGGCGCCGCTTCGGAACGTGTGAGGAACGCACTATGTCGATCCGTGTCAAAATCATTCTTGTGATCATGCTCATCGTGGTGGTCATCACCACGGCCAACTTGGGCATGGGACTTATCTTCACGCAAAACAACATTGTCGAAACGGTCAAAAGTCACATAGAAGTGATCGGCGAAATCGCGGACGACTTGATCAGCACGCAGATCGCGCTGCTGAAGGCCGACGTCTTTTCCGTCTCGCAGTACCTGCTGGGCACGCCGGATGAGATGCTGGGCCTGCTGCTGGAAGAGCAGCTGGCCGCCCACGAGACGTTCCTGGCGCTGACGGTGTTTGACCGCGAACAGATCATGACGTCCTGCGGCTTTGCGCCGGCGCCGCTCAGCCTGCTCGGCGGCAGTTTTATCGAAAAGGCTTTTGCGGGGGAGTCCGTCATCTCAACGACCAGACGGGATCCAAGCGGGGTGCTCGTGTTCGACGTCTGCGTGCCGATGGGGACGCGCGTGCTGTCCGCGACGGTACCCGGCGATCTGTTCAGCGATTTGCTGTCCGGCTTCCGGATTTGGAAAACGGGGAATATTTTCATTTTGGACGGGGAAGGCACGATGATCGCGAACATTCGCCCGTTCATGGTGGAGGAACGCCACAACTACATCGAACGGGCCCAAACAGATCCGAGCGTCCAAGAAATGGGTGAATTTTACAGCCAGATGATCCAGGGCGGCCGCGGCGTGGGGGAATACAACTATCTGGATGTCGAAAACATCTGTTTCTACACGTCGAACACGGGGTCGAGCGTGGGGTGGGTGCTGGGCGTGACGGCGCCGCTCTCGGAGAGTCCGACCACGTATGTGCAGCATGGCCTGACGCTCACCGCGCTCATTTTTCTGGCCCTCGGATTTTTGGTGTCTCTGCTGCTCTCCGGCAACCTGGCGAAGCCCTTCAACAAGATCAACGAACAAAACGAAAGTCTGGCCGAACTGAATGAGGTGGCCAAGCACGCCTCCGAGGCCAAGAGCCGGTTTTTGGCCAACACAAGCCACGAAATGCGCACCCCGCTCAACGCGATCATCGGCCTTTCCGAGCTGATTTTGAACGAGGGGATCGCGGACGGGGAGCTTCGGGAAAACCTTGAAAAGATACATAGCTCCGGCGCCACGCTGCTTGGTATTGTCAACGATCTCCTGGATATCTCCAAGATCGAATCCGGGAAATTTGAACTCATTCCGGTCGAATACGATGTGCCAAGCATGATCAACGATACGATCTCTTTGAACATCATGCGCATTGGGGACAAGTCCATCAAATTCATCCCGATCATCGACCCGGCGCTGCCGTGCCGGCTATTCGGGGACGAGCTGAAGGTGAAGGGCGTCTTCAACAACCTGCTCAGCAACGCGTTCAAATATACGAAAGAGGGCACCGTGGAGTGGCACCTTTCCTGCGAGAGGGACGGCGAAAACGTCTGGGTGGTATCCAGCGTAAAAGATTCCGGCATCGGCATCCGTCCGGAAGATGTGGAAAAGCTGTTTTCCGATTACAATCAGGTGGACACCAAGAGCAACCGCACCATCGAGGGCACCGGGCTGGGCCTCGCCATCACCAAGAGGGTCACGGAGATGATGGACGGTCACATCGCGGTGACGAGCGAATATGGAAAAGGCAGCGTCTTCTCCGTGCGCTTCCGGCAGGGATTCGTATCGGACGTGCCGCTCGGGCGCGAGGTGACGGAACATCTGGAGCACTTCGAGTATCTGGAGCAAAAGCGCACGTGGCACGCGAAGCTGGTACGCATCCGGCTGCCCTACGCCAAAGTGCTGGTGGTGGACGACGTGTCCACCAATTTGGATGTCGCCAGGGGCATGATGAAATCCTATGGCATGCAGGTGGACTGCGTGACCAGCGGTCCGCAGGCCATTGAGCTCGTGCGAAACGAGAAGGTGCACTACAACGCCATCTTTATGGATCATATGATGCCGGGTATGGACGGCATTGAGGCCGTGCGCATCATCCGGGAAGAAATCGGAACGGACTACGCAAAAAATGTGCCGATCATCGCCTTGACGGCCAACGCGATCATCGGCAACGAGGAGATGTTCCTGCGGCACGGTTTTCAGGCGTTTCTCTCCAAGCCCATCGACATCGGGCGGATGGACGAATTGATCCGGCGGTGGGTGCGCGACAAGGAGCAGGAGGAGGCGCTCGCCGCCGCCCAGGAGGAAACGGCGGCGGAGCAGGGGAGCCAGGAGGCGGCGCCCGCCCCGGCAGGGCCGGCGAAAACCTGGAACATCGCCGGCCTCGACTGGAAAAAGGGGCTGGAGCGGTTTTGGGACGATGAGGACTCCCTGATCGAAGTGCTGCGCTCTTACGCCGAGAACACGTCCCCCCTGCTCGATCAGGTGCGCGCGTGCAGCGAAGAAACGCTGCCGGCGTACGCGGTCGTCGTGCACGGCATCAAGGGCAGCAGCTACGGCATTTGCGCCGACGCGGTGGGCAAGCAGGCGGAGGCGCTGGAGCACGCGGCCAAGGCCGGAGACATCGCCTTTGTCAAGGCCAACAACGAGGCGTTTATCCGGGCCGCCGAGCAGCTGATCTCGGAGCTGTCCGCCATGCTGAAAACGGTGGACGCGGAAACCCAAAAGGCCAAAAAGGAAGCGCCGGACGCCGGCACGCTGCATCGGCTGCAGGAGGCTTGCGCGCACTTCGACATGGACGGCGTGGACAAGGCCATGGAGGAGCTGGAAGGCTATGAATACGAGACCCAATCGGACTTGATCTCGTGGCTGAGGGACCGCGTAGCCCTGATGGACCTGCAACAGATTCAGGAGAGATTGTCCGCTTTTTAGAGACAGATGTTTAGAGACATGAATTTTGATACAGAGAGACAGGGTAGAGGGGAGGTATCAATAACGCCGGAAAACCGCGGGCCCAAGACGCCCGGGGCGGCCGGCACAGGATTGCAAAGGAGCGCACGATGGAAAGCACAATAGAAAACAGACGCTACAAGGTCATGCTGGTGGACGACAACATGGCCAATCTCACCATTGGCAAGAACATGCTGAAAAGCATCTATGAAGTATACCCCATCCCCTCGGCGGCCAAACTTTTTGAAATCTTAAAAAACGTAACGCCTGATCTGATTCTTTTGGACATTGAAATGCCGGACATGGACGGATACACGGCCATTCGAATCCTCAAAGGCGATGAAAAGACGGCGGACATTCCGATCATCTTTCTGACCTCAAAGATCGGCGAAGACAGCGAACTGGAGGGGCTGCGTCTCGGCGCCATAGACTATGTGACGAAACCCTTCAGCGCGCCGCTGCTGCTCAAACGCATTGAAAATCACCTGCTGATCGTGTCGCAGAAAAAAGAGCTGAAGCATTACAACGACAATCTGCAAGAGATGGTCCAGCAAAAGACCGCGCAGGTTGTGGAGCTGCAAAACGCGGTGCTCAGCACGGTGGCTGAGATGGTGGAATTTCGTGACGGGCTGACCGGCGGCCACGTGATCCGCACGCAGAAATACCTGAAACTGTTGCTGGACAAGCTGTTGGAGGAAGACATCTACCAGGAAGAGATCTCCGGCTGGGATCTGGACTTTCTGCTTCCCTCGGCGCAGCTCCACGATGTGGGAAAAATTGCCATCAGTGATCTGATTTTGAACAAGCCCGGCCGGCTCACGCCGGAGGAATTTGAGGAGATGAAAAATCACGCGTCGGTCGGGGTGGATGTCATCCGGCGGATCGAACAGACCACGGCGGAAAACGCGTTTTTGCACCACGCAAAAATCATCGCGGGCACGCACCACGAAAAATGGGACGGTTCCGGGTATCCGGCCGGTCTCAGTGGCAAAGAAATTCCTTTGGAGGGACGTCTGATGGCGATCGCCGACGTATACGACGCCTTGATTTCCGCGCGCCCTTACAAAAAACCGTTTTCCGTCGAGGAGGCCGAGCGGATCATCGACGAGGGCAAAGG
>JAITDM010000122.1 GCA_031282535.1 Oscillospiraceae bacterium | reverse complement strand
AATGCATAATTCACAATGCATAATTGCGTGGGTTGAGGCATGCATGCGTTGTGAATGCGGTGCGGGTGCTTTACAGGCGATTGTCGAACAATTCCCAAGCTTTAGGAGGGTAGTAATATGAGCTTAACAATATCTGGCAAAAATTATGCGATGATGTTCGGCCCCACCACGGGCGATCGGATCCGGTTGGCCGACACCGATCTGGTGGTCGAAATTGAGAAGGATTTTACCGTATACGGCGACGAGATTAAATTCGGCGGCGGCAAGACGATCCGCGACGGCATGGGGCAGTCCGTGGCCACGACGAGCCGCGGCGGCGACCTGGACCTGGTCATTACAAACGCGGTCGTCATTGACTACACGGGGATCTACAAGGCGGACATCGGCATCAAAGACGGCAAAATCGCCGGGATCGGCAAGGCGGGCAACCCGGACATCATGGACGGCGTGACGCCCGGCATGGTGGTGGGCGCTTCGACGGAAGCGCTGGCCGGCGAAGGACTCATCGTGACAGCCGGCGGGATCGACACCCACATCCATTTCATCTGCCCCCAGCAGATCGACACCGCCCTTTACAGCGGCATCACCACGATGATCGGCGGCGGCACGGGCCCGGCCGACGGCACCAACGCCACGACCTGCACCCCCGGCCCCTGGAACCTCGGGATGATGCTCAAGGCCTCGGAGGACTACCCCATGAACCTCGGCTATCTGGCCAAGGGCAACTGCTCCGCGCACGCGCCGCTGGTCGAACAGGTCAAAGCGGGCGCCATGGGGCTGAAAATACACGAGGACTGGGGCTCCACCCCGGCGGTGATCGACGCGGCGCTGACGGTGGCGGACGAGTACGACGTGCAAGTCGCCATACACACCGACACGCTCAACGAGGCCGGCTGTGTCGAGGACACCCTGGACGCCATCGCCGGGCGCGTCATCCACACCTACCACACCGAAGGCGCGGGCGGCGGCCATGCGCCCGACATCATCAAGGCGGCCGCTTTCCCCAACGTGCTGCCCTCTTCCACGAACCCCACGATGCCGTTCACTGTCAACACACTGGACGAGCACATGGACATGCTGATGGTCTGCCACCACCTGGACAAAAAAATCCCCGAGGACGTGGCCTTCGCGGATTCGCGGATCCGCCCCGAGACCATTGCGGCCGAGGACGTATTGCACGATATGGGCATTTTCAGCATGATGAGCTCGGATTCGCAGGCCATGGGCCGGATCGGCGAGGTCGTCACCCGCACCTGGCAGACGGCCAGCAAGATGAAGCGCCAGCGCGGCGCGCTCCCGGAGGAGACCGGCGGCAGCGACAACTACCGCGTGAAGCGCTATGTCTCCAAGTACACGATCAACCCGGCGATCACCCACGGCATCGCCGCGTACGTGGGCTCGGTCGAAACGGGCAAGTTCGCGGACCTTGTGCTGTGGAATCCGGCGTTTTTCGGCGTGAAGCCCGATCTGATCATCAAGGGCGGCATGATCACCGCCTCCAAGATGGGGGACCCCAACGCGTCCATCCCCACGCCCCAGCCCGTCTTCTACAGGCACATGTTCGGCGCGCACGGCGCGGCCAGGTACGACACCGCCATCACCTTTGTGTCCCAGGCCGCCGTGGACGAAGGCGTGCCGGAAAAGCTGGCCCTGCGCAAGCGCGTGCTGCCGGTCAAGGGGTGCCGCGACGTGTCCAAGGCCGACATGAAGTTCAATGGCTTAACGCCCGCCATCGACGTCGACCCAGAGACATACGAGGTCAAGGTGGACGGCGTGAAGGTGGATTCCGCGCCGGCGGACGTTTTGCCGCTGGCGCAGCTGTACAATTTGTTCTAACTTCTTATTTTTTGTCGCCGCTTCGCGGCGACAGGGCACGAAAGGCAGGGGAATACACGTATGGGCACCGCGTTGGGACTGTGTCTGCTGTATGTGGGCATCGTGCTGATCAACAACGGCGTTTGCCGTTTGCAAAACGTCGGGGGGAAGGCCCCGGCCGTCATGAACATCTTCACCGGCGGCGTGTCGGTGGTGGTCAACGTCGTCGCCATCGCCACCGGCGAATACTACGCCGCGGCGACCGGTTTGCTGTTCGGGTTTACGTACCTGTTTTCGGCGCTGAACAACATCTTCGGGCTGGACACCCGGCCCTACGGCTGGTTCAGTCTGTTTGTGGCCATCAACACCATCCCCTGCGCCTACATCGACAGGGCCGATTGGCGTATGGTGCTCATATGGCTGGCCTGGGGCGTCCTGTGGTTCACCGGCTTTGTCGAGTGCGTGCTGAAAAAGGATCTGAAAAAATTCGTGCCCGCGCTGGCCATCGCCGAGGGGATCATCACCGCCTGGATCCCCGGATTTTTGATGCTGACGGAAACATGGTGAGTCGTCTATGATCATTGAAACGCTGAAAGGCCGCCTGAGCGACGCGGCCTTTGCGGGGCTTGCCGTGGATTACGCGGACATCGCGTGGCACGACGCGCACCGGAAAATCGCCCGCCTCACCACCAGAAACGGCTTGGAGCTGGGCCTGCGGCTTTCGGAGGAACTGTCTCACAGGGGGTTGCGGCAGGACGACGTGCTGTATGCGGACGACGCCGCGGCGGTGGCGGTGAACATCGTCCCCTGCGCGTGCATTGCTGTGTGTCCCGCCAGCCGCGAGGGGCTTGTCAAACTGTGTTATGAGATCGGCAACCGGCACGCTCCGTTTTTTTATGACGAAAGCGGAGCGGGGTTTTTGCTGCCCTACGACGCGCCGATGTTCGCCCTGCTTGAGAAACTGGGGCATGTGCCCCGGCCGCTGACGGCCCGTCTCATGCCAGAAAAGCGCATATCAAACACCCACGCCCACACCCACACCCACACGCATTGACAGTCGCCCTCGTCCCCCCGCACCCCGCACCCCCAATTCTCCATTCTCAATTCTCAATTCTCAATTGTCAAGGAGTTGGCCGATGACGGACCAATTGTTTGTGTTGCTGCAGATCAACGACGCCGCCTTTCCCATCGGCGCGTACGCGCATTCGTACGGTCTCGAGACCTACATCCAGGAGGGGCTTGTCCAGAACGCCCGGGACGCGGCCGACTACCTGGAGCGAAACCTCAAAGCATCGTTTTTGTATACGGAGCTGCTCGCCGCGAAGCTGGCCCATGAAGCCGCCTCCCGCCGCGATGTGGCCGAGCTCGTGCGGTTGGAAGAGATCCTGTTTGCGGGCAAGGTCCCGTGTGAGATCCGGCAGGCGTCGCAGAAACTGGGCGTGCGCTTTGTCAAGACCGCCGGGTTGCTGCTCGCGTCCGATACGGTCTTTTCGGAGTATGCCGCCGCGCACGCGGACGCCAAGACCGCGCACGCGGTGGCGTACGGCGTGTTCACAGCGGCGGCCGGCCTGTGCGCCGCCGACAGCTTGGCCGCGTTTCTTTATGCGCAGGCCGCCGCGATGGTCACGTGCTGCGTCAAGACCATTCCCCTGAGCCAGACGGACGGCCAGCGGATGCTGGCGGGCGCCAGGCGATTTTTCACGCCCATTCTGGAGGCGCTCGCAGGGCTTGGCCGCGACGATTTGTGCCGCGCCTGCCCCGGGCTGGAGATACGGGCGATGCGGCACGAAAATCTATATTCCAGATTGTATATGTCGTGAGAGGGAGAGAGAATGAGCTATGTAAAAATCGGCGTGGCCGGGCCTGTGGGGTCGGGGAAGACGGCCTTGATCGAGGCCGTCACCCGGCGTATGGCCCGGGATTACAGCATCTGTGTCGTGACGAACGACATCTACACAAAGGAGGACGCCGAATTTCTTGTCAAGAACAGCGTGCTGGACAAGGAGCGGATTGTGGGCGTGGAGACAGGCGGGTGCCCGCACACGGCCATCCGCGAGGACGCGTCGATGAATCTTGAGGCCATCGACGAGCTCGTGCGCCGTTTCTCCGACACCGAGATCGTCTTTGTGGAGAGCGGCGGCGACAATCTCTCCGCCACATTCAGCCCGGAACTGGCCGACGCGACGATCTTCGTCATCGACGTGGCCGAGGGCGACAAGATCCCCCGCAAAGGCGGTCCGGGCATCACGCACTCCAGCCTGCTGGTGATCAACAAGACGGACATCGCCCCGTATGTGGGCGCCAGCTTGGCGGTCATGGAGCGCGACGCCAGGAGGATGCGGGGCGAAAAGCCCTTTCTCTTCACGGACATGCGCAGCGGCAAAAATGTAGACGGCGTGGTGGATTGGATCCGGAAAAACGTCTTGCTGGAGGACATGCGGCCTTGAATGAGAACAGATACGGCGCGCGCTCCGAGCTGCGTCTCACGGCCCGGCCGGTCGGGGGGCGCACGGTCCTCGCCGACGTGCGCTTCACCGCGCCCTACAAAGTCCTCCATCCGTTTTATGACGAAAACGACAATATGAGCGTGATGCTGGTCAGCGTCTCCGCCGGGCTTCTGGCGGGCGACCGCCAAAGCGTCGCCATCACCGTGCAGGAGGGCGCGCGGCTCGCCGTCACGTCGCAGGCGTTTGAAAAGATTCACAAGATGGAGGAGGGCGCGTTTGCGGCGCGCGACACGCGCATCACGGTGGAGAGAGACGCCGCGCTGAGCTACATGCCTCTGCCGGTCATACCCTTCCGGGACTCCGCTTTCAGGAGTCAAACGGAGGTGCGGCTGGCGGGGGCTTCGTCGCGTTTTTTCCAGAGCGAGATCATCTCGTGCGGCCGGGCCTCCCGCGGCGAAAGGTTTGCGTACCGCGAGTACAGATCCCTGACAAGGATCTACGAAGGGGAGACGCTCATATACGCCGACAACGCCGTCTACAGGCCCGGCGGCGCGTCTATGGAAGGCTTCTGCCTTTTCGAGGGGTACACGCATCTGGGGACGTGTCTGATGATCAACCAGGACATCTCGGAGGAGCGGGCCGAAGCGCTGCGCGCGGCGGTGTACGCGCTGCCGGACGGCGTGGGCGGCATCACCAAAACAGGGTACGGCGGCTACTGCATACGGGCCCTCGCGAACGGTTCGGAACCCCTGCTGGCGCTGAGCGGCGAAGTCCGGAGGATTTTAGGGCTGTGAGGCCGGCCCCAATGCGTATGGAAACCGTGATTGACTTCGGATTGACTAAACATTTTCGTTTGAAAACAGTCTTAGTCAATCAAAAATCCAGTATCCACGCCGCTTTGCGGGTTTCAATTGACTTTCGATTGACTTGACGATTGACTAAAAAATCATTTTGGAGGATTCTTGTAGTCAATCGTCAGTACCCAATAGCCAGTACGCTGATTGCCGTCGACGCGTTCTATTATGCCGTTCTGCCTCATGTTGGTCAGGATATTTCTCACCTTGTTCTCTTTCTGCTTTGCGTCAAGAACATCGGAGAGCTTGCTGGACAGCAGCTTCACAAAATCGCTTTTCCTTCCCCACCGATACTGACGCAGATAGTTGATTATCAGTTGCGTATAATAATCGTCGTCCAGCGCCTTGTTCTTGATGTACTGTGCCCGCTCGTCCACGATGTCGGCTATTCCCGCCGACACGAACACATTCGGTCGTCTGCCCTCGATAACTTTGAGCTTCTGTAGTTGCTTGTACTGCTCATTTTCCAGCGGGATGCGCTT
>JAITDM010000105.1 GCA_031282535.1 Oscillospiraceae bacterium | reverse complement strand
GGCGCGCGCGGCGGCGGCGGACGCGCGCCTGCGCGCGTGGCTCGGTCAGGCGGTCACCTCGCTGCGGATGCTGGCCAGCGACGACCTGACCGAATGTCTGCAGGAGGCCAGCACCGTCGAGGCGCTGCTCCGCCGGGACCCGGCGGAGGTATACGGGGCAATGGACGAATCGTCGCGCGCCGAATACCGCCGGGCGCTCGCCCGTCTGGCGCGCCGCGCGCGCCTCTCCGAACAGCAGGCCGCCGAGGCCGTGCTGAAATGGGCGCGCCGCGCGCCGGACAGCCGGCGCCGCCATGTGGGGTACTACATCTGGGAGCAGCCGCTGGGGCGCCGCCGCCGCCGGCCGGCCGGGGCGCTGTACTTCGGCGCGTTCTTTGCCCTCACGGCGGCGCTGACGGCGCTGGCGGGCGTGCTGTCCGGCGCGCTGTGGGCCGCGGCGCTGCTCCTCCTCCCGGTCTCGGATCTCGTGAAATCGGTGGTGGATTTCGCGGCGACGCGTCTGGTCCCGCCCCGCCGCATCCCCAGGCTGGAGCTGGCGCACGGGCTCCCGGCGCACGGGGCCGCGCTGTGTGTGATCTCGGTGCTGCTGACCGACAGCGGCCGGGCCCGGCAGATGTGCAAACTGCTGGAAAGTTACAAACTGGCGAACCGGGACGCGGGCGAGAGGCTCCTGTTTGGCCTGCTGGCCGATCTGCCGGACGCGCCGGCGAAACGGCGGCCCGGGGACAGATCGGTCCTCCGGACGGCGCAGGAGGCGATCTTTGCGCTCAACCGGCGGTACGGCGGCGGCTTCTATCTCTTCCTGCGCGACCGCCAGCTCCATGTCCGCGACGGGGTGTACATGGGCTGGGAGCGAAAACGCGGCGCGCTGCTGGAGCTGATGCGCCTGCTGCGCGGCCGCCCGACGGGCCTGCGCACGGCGACGGGCGATGTGGCGCCGCTGCGGAAGATCCGCTATGTCATCACGCTGGACGCCGACACCCGGCTGACCGCCGGCGCGGCGCGCGAGATGGTCGGGGCCATGCTGCACCCGCTGGCGGCGCCGCAGATCGACCCGGCGCGCCGGGTGGTGACCGCGGGGCACGCGGTCCTGCAGCCGCGGCTCGCCGTGGACCTTGAGGCGGCGGGGCGAACGCTCTTCACGCGGGTCTTCGCCGGGCAGGGGGGCATCGACCCTTACGGCGGCGTCTCGTCCGACGTCTACCAGGATCTCTTCGGCCGCGGCCTCTTTCTGGGCAAGGGGATCTTCGACGTGGACGCCTATCTCACCTGTCTGGACGGGCGTTTTCCCGAAAATCTGATCCTCTCCCACGATCTGTTGGAGGGCTGCTACCTGCGCGCGGGGCTGCTGGGGGACGTGGAGCTGACGGACGGCTGCCCCGCGCGGGCGGGGGCCTGGTTCGACCGCCTGCACCGCTGGACGCGCGGGGATTGGCAGATCGCCGGCTGGCTCGGCCGCCGCGTGCGGGACGGCGCGGGCGGACGGAGCCGCAACCCGCTGGATGCCCTCTCGAAATGGAAAATATTGGATAATTTACGCCGCAGTCTCTCGCCCGCGTGCCTGCTGCTCGCGCTGACGCTGGGGTTTATCGCGCCCGCCCGCCCCCTGTGGATCGTCGGGGGGCTGGCCGTGCTGTGCGCGGCCTCGCGCCTGCTGCTCTCGGCCGCCGAGCGGGCCGTGCGCGGCGGCGGCCGGATCCGGGATCACTCCGACATCATCACGGGCGTGGCCGCCGCCGCGCTGCAGTGCGGCCTTGAACTCCTGCTGCTGCCCCACACGGCCTTCGTCTGCCTTGGGGCGGCGGCGACGGCGCTGTACCGGGTGCATGTCAGCCGCCGGCGTCTGCTGCGCTGGGTGACGGCCGCCGAGTCGGAGCGGGCGGCGGCAAACGGCTTTCTGCGCGACGGGCGAAAGATGGGCTTCGCCGTGGTTTGGGGGGCGCTGTGCGCGCTGCTCTCGCCCGCCGGCTGGGTGGCGGGCCTGTTCTGGGCGCTCTCGCCGGCGGTGATCTCCCTCACCGGACGGCCCCGCCGCTGTCCCCGCCGGCTGCCGGGGGCGGACCGGGCGTTTCTGATGCGGCAGGCGGCGCTCATCTGGCAGTATTTTGAAGATTTCCTCACGCCGGAGGACCATCATCTGCCGCCGGACAACTGGCAGGAACAGCCGGCCGCCGGGCTTGCGCACCGCACCTCGCCCACGAACATCGGGCTGGGGCTGCTCTGCGTACTGGCCGCCCTCGACCTCGGCCTCGCGGGCGCCGAACGCGCGCTGCGGCTGCTCGACCGGATGCTGACGACGCTGGAGGACCTGCCCAAGTGGCACGGGCATCTCTACAACTGGATCGACACCCGCACGCTGGCGATCCTGCGCCCCCGGTACGTCTCCACCGTGGACTCCGGCAACCTCGCCTGCTGCCTGATCGCGCTGCGGGAGGGGTTGGGCGAGCTGCGCGACGCGGCGGCGGGGGACCTGGCCGCGCGCGCGGACAAACTCGCCCGGGATATGCGCTTTCAGCCGCTCTACGACGCCCGGCGGCGTCTGTTTGCCATCGGGCTGGACGCGGAGACGGGGCGGCTCTCCGAAAGTCACTACGACCTGCTGGCCTCGGAGGCGCGGCAGACGAGTTATCTCGCCGTCGCCCGGGGGGAGGTGGAGCGGCGGCACTGGCGGCGGCTGGGGCGGGCGCTGGTCATGGACGACCGCTACCGCGGGATGGCCTCCTGGACGGGTACGATGTTCGAATACCTGATGCCGCACCTGCTGATGCCCTGTTTTGAAAACTCGCTGCTGTTTGAGAGCGCCCGTTTTTGCGTCTACTGCCACCGCAAGCGGGGCCGGGGCCAGCCCTGGGGCGTCTCGGAGAGCTGCTTTTACGCCTTCGACAGCGCGCTCCAGTACCGCTACAAGGCCCACGGCGTGCCGCGGCTGGCGTTCAAACGGGGGCTGGGCGGGGAATATGTGGCGTCGCCCTACGCATCCTACCTGGCGCTGCTCGTCCAGCCGCAGGCGGCGATGCGGAACCTGCGCGCCCTGCGCGCGCTGGGGATGGAGGGGCGGTACGGGCTGTTTGAAGCGGTGGACTTCACGCCGGCCCGCCGGACGGGGCGGGGGGCCTTCGAGATCGTGCGCTGTTTTATGTCGCACCATTTGGGGATGAGTCTGCTGGCCGTGGACAACGCGCTGCGCGCCCAGGTGATGCAGCGGCGCTTCATGCGCGACCCGGAGATGGGCGCCTTTGCCGAGCTGCTCCAGGAGAAGGTGCCGGTCGGCGCCGTGTCGGTGCGTCCGTTTGGGCGGGAGGTGCCTGAAAAACCGGCCCGCGCCGCGCCGGAGGACTGGCGCCGCGCCGCCGCCGCCGGGGGGGCGCCCGTCTGCCATCTGCTGGCCAACGGCTCCTACGCCCTGCTTTGTATGGGGACAGGGGCGACGTCGTCCCGCGGAGCCGGGCGGCAGCTCACGCGCTTCGACCCGCGGGGCCGGGACGCCGGCGCGTCCGGCCTGGTGCTCCGGCTGGACGACGGCCGGCGCGTCTTTGGCCTGCCGGCCGGCCCCGGCGCGGCGCCGGAGAGCGGCTATGTCTTCGACGCGACCCGCGCGCGGTGGTGGATGCGGACGGACGGATGGGACGTGCAATGGGAGGCGCGGGTGCCCGGCAACGAGGTGGGGGAGTGGCGCGCCGCCACGGTGAAAAACACCGCCAGGGCGGCCCGAACGCTCACGCTCGCGTGTTACTGGGAGCCCGTGCTGGCCGTGCAGGCGGACTACGACGCCCACCCGGCGTTTTCCAAATTGTTTTTGGAGACATTCATCGACGCGCAGACGGTCACGGTGCGCCGCCGGCCGCGCGGCGCCGGCGGCGAAGCCTGGCTGGCGTTTGCCTGCGACCACCCGGGCGTGACCTACGACACCGCGCGCGAGCGGGCGTTGGGGCGCGGCGGCGCGGCGGCGCTGGACGGCGCGGTGCGCCGGCCGCCGGGGCACAGCCGGGGGACCGTGCTGGTCCCCTGCGTCCTGGCGCGCGTGCCGCTGTCGCTGGGGCCCGGAGAGACGGCCGTCGTGCGTTTCGCGCTCACCGTGGCGGACACGGAGCGGGACGCGGCGGCGGCGGCGGTCCGTCTGGCGGGTCTGTCCGCCCCGGTGGAAAAGCCCGGGGGCCTGCCGGGCCTGCTGCGGCGGCTCGGGCTGACGGGCGCCGAGGCGCTGGAGGCGTTCGACATGCTCGGCGGCCTGCTGTTCGGGCCGGGCGCGGACCCCGGCGCCGCCCGGCAAAACCGCCTGGACCAGAGCGCGCTGTGGAAATTCGGCCTCTCGGGGGACCTGCCGCTGATCCTGTGTCCGGACCCGGAGGCGGCGCCCGCCGGGAAGCTGGGGCGGCTCATCCGTCAACACCGAATGCTGTCCCTGTGCGGGGCCGCCTGCGACCTCGCCGTACTGACGGGAGACGGCGCCGACTACCGCGGCCCGACGCGCAGCCTGGTGCTGGAGACGCTGAAGCACATCGGCGCGGAGAGCGCGCTGGGGGCGCGGGGCGGCGTGCATCTGATCGACCGGGGCGCCTGTGCGCCGGAGGAGGCGCGGCTGCTGCGCGCCGCGGCGCGCCGGATCTGCGGGGAGGAGGCCGCCGCGCCGCCGCCCTGCGCGCCGCCGGACGCCGCCGCCGTGCCCTGCGCGCCGTCGGAAACCGGCATGCCTGCGCGCCGCTGGCTGCCGGACGGCGCCTTTCAGTTCGACACGGCGCGGGGTCTGGCGCCCTGCGCCTGGAGCCACGTGCTGGCAAACCCCGCCTTTGGCGCGCTGGTGACCGACGCCGGAACGGGCTACCTCTGGCGGCGCAACGCCCGGGAAAACCAACTGACGCCGTGGACCAACGACCCGCTGGCCGTGCGCGGCGGCGAGCGGATCGCCGTCCGGCTGGGGGGGCGGCTGGTATCGCTGTTCGCGGACGGCGACGGATGTCCGACGACGGTCACCTACGGGTTCGGGTATGCCCGCTGGGAGAAGACGGTCGGCGCGGCGCGGGTGATCACGGAGGCCTTCGTGCCGCCGCACCGGATGGCCCGGGTGCTCACGGTGCGTGTGGAGGGGGCGGACACGGCCGGCGCCGGGCTGCATTACGAGAGCGCGCTCAGGCTGGGGCCGGACGACGCGGCGCGGGACCAGATCTTGCTCGAACAGACGGACGGGATGGTCACGGCCCGGTCGTACTACCGCGCGGCGTACAACCCGCAGACCTACGCCGTCCTGGCGTCCGCGCCGCTGGAGGCGGTGAAAGAGCGGCCGGGCGCGTTTTCCTGCGAGATCCCCTGGCGCGCCGGCGCGCCGGCGCTCGTGTTGGTGTGCGGCTGCGCGTGCAACGAACCCGGGCTGCGGCTGCTCCGGGCGCTCGCCGACGAAGCCGGGGCCGCGCAGGCGCGCGCGGAGACCGCGGCCTGGTGGCGCGCGCGGGTGTGCCCGGTCCGGGCGGAGACGCCGGACGCGGCGCTGAACCGCTATCTGAACGGCTGGGCGCTCTACCAGGTGCAGGCCGTGCGTCTGCACGCCCGCACCTCGCTGTACCAGTGCGGCGGCGCCTTCGGCTTTCGCGATCAACTCCAGGACGTGTGCGCGCTTGTCTACGGGGACCCGGCCGCGGCGAGGCGGCAGATCCTGCGCGCCTGCGCCCGCCAGTTTGCGGAGGGCGACGTGCAGCACTGGTGGCACCCGGCCGCGCGGCGGCCCGGCTTGGGCGAAAAGGGCGTGCGGACCCGGTGCAGCGACGACCTCCTGTGGCTGCCCTACGCGGTGTGCGAATATGTGGAGAAGACCGGAGACGGCGCCCTGCTGGACCAGCCGGCGCCCTATCTCTCGTCGCCGCCGCTCGCGGAGGGGGAGCACGAGCGCTATGAGACGCCCGCGGTCTCGCCCCGCAGGGAACCCGTGTACGCGCACTGTCTGCGGGCGGCCGACCGGGTGCTCGCACGGGGCACGGGCGCGCACGGCCTGCTGCTGATGGGTGGCGGCGACTGGAACGACGGCTTCAACCGCGTGGGCGCGGGCGGGCGGGGCGAGAGCGTGTGGCTGACCTGGTTTGCCGTCCACACGTTGACAAGGCTCGCGGTGCTGTGCGAAAGCCGGGGCGACGCCGAGACGGCCGCGCGCCTGCGGCGTGCGGCCGCGCCGCTGGCGGAGGCGGCGGAGGCGGCCTGGGACGGGGCCTGGTATCGGCGCGGCTATTACGACGACGGCGCCCCGCTGGGCGCCGCCGGCGACGGCGCCTGTCAGATCGACTCGGTCGCCCAGAGTTTCGCGCTGCTGGTCCCCGGGTCCACGGACGCGGCGGTGGCCCGGCGGCGCACGGCGCTGGAAAGCGCCTGGGCGCGGCTGGTCGACCGGGAGAGGGGCGTCGTGCGCCTGCTGACGCCGCCCTTTGGGTCCGACGGGTCCGACCCGGGCTATATCAAGGGCTATGTGCCCGGCGTGCGGGAAAACGGCGGGCAGTACACCCACGCCGCCGTGTGGCTGGCCATGGGGTTTCTGCTGGACGGACAGACGGAGCGGGGTTGGGAACTCCTGCGCCTCCTGCTGCCGGAGACGCACGACCCGGCCGTGTACCGCGTGGAGCCGCATGTGCTGGCCGCCGACGTGTACGACAACGAGGCGCACGCCGGCCGGGGCGGCTGGAGCGCCTACACGGGCGCCGCCGCCTGGTATTACCGCGTGGCCGTGGAGCATCTCCTCGGCGTGCGCTGGCGGGACGGGGCGCCCGCTGCCGTCCGGCCCCGCCGGCTCGCCGGCTGGCGCGCGGGCGCGGTGTTGGCCGGTGGAAAACGCTGGGAGATCGGCGCAGGGGCGGGCACGGAGGCCCGCGCGGAGGAACCGATGGAGGAACCGATGGAGGAACCGATGGGGGAGCCGGCGGGGGAGCCGGACGGAAAAAGTATTCCATTTCCCGAACAGGTGTAGTATAATGGCTGATGAAATTAACTTCTGCCGAACGCCGGCCCGGGGATCGGGCCATATGCGTTCGGCGCGGGGAGATGACAGGATGGCCGAGGCTGTCCGCCTGACCGTGCGGCCCGGAGTGACGCTCACGGCGCTGCAGACAGAACAATTCAAAACCGGCGTGCTCTCGCTGTCGCTGCTGCGGCCGCTGTCGCGCGGGGAGGCGGGGCTGTCGGCCCTGCTGCCCCAGGTCCTGTGCCGGGGGAGCCGGGGGCACCCGGATATGACGCGCCTGGCCGCTCGGCTGGAGACGCTGTACGGCGCCCGGCTGGAGCCGGCCGTGCGCAAGAAGGGCGAGGTGCAGTGCGTCGGGCTGACGGCCGGTTTTGTGAACGGCGCGTACCTGCCGGGCCGGCCCGACCAGCTGCGCGACGTGGCGGCGCTGATGGGGGAGATCCTGCTGGACCCGGCCGGGGACGGCGCCTTCCTGCCCGCGTATGTGACCGGGGAGCGCGCGGTGCTGGCCGACCGGATCCGGGCCGAGCGGAACCACAAGCCGACCTACGCCGTCCGCCGGATGCTGGCGCACATGTGCGCCGGAGAGGCGTACGGCGCCCATGAGCTGGGCGAGGCCCACGCGGTGGAGACGATCGAGCCGGCGGCGCTGTGGGCGCACTACCGGGCGGTGCTGGCCCGGTCCCAGGTCGCGCTCTTTTACGCCGGGCCGCGCCCGCCGGACGAGGCGGCCGACATCTGGCGCGGCGCGTTGGACGCGCTGCCGCGGGCCGCGTCTTTCGACGGGGCGGACACGCGCGTCGTGCGCACCGCCGCGTCGTGCCAGACGTACGAAGAGCGCATGGACGTCACGCAGGGCACGCTGATTTTGGGTATGCGCCTCGGCGTGGCCGCGGGGGACGCACAGTACCCGGCGGCCTTGCTGGCCGCGGCGGTGTACGGGGGGACGACCACCTCCAAGCTCTTCCTCGGCGTGCGGGAGCGGCTGTCGCTGGCCTACTACGCCTCCGCCGGCCTGGAGGGCCACAAGGGGATCCTCGTAGTCTCGTCGGGCATCGCGGTGAAAAACCGCGCGGCCGCGCAGGAGGAGATCCTGCGCCAGTGGGCGGCCGTGGCGGCGGGCGAGATTTCCGACGAGGAACTGGAGGCCGCCCGGCTTTCGCTGATCCACCGGCTGCGCGCCGCCGCGGACCGGCCGGACCGGCTGGAAGATCACTTCTTGGGGCAGGCGGCGGGCGGCCGCACGGAGGGCCCGGACGCGCTGGCCGAGCGGCTGCGCGGTGTCGGCCGGTCGGAGGTCGCGGCCGTGGCGGCGGGCGGCGCCTGGGACACGGTATATTTCCTGCGGGGGGAGGAGACGGATGGATAGGATCGATTTTCCGGATGTGCGGGAGACGCTGGTCTGCGGAGAAGGACCCGGCGGCCTGCCGATCTTTGTCGTCCCCAAGCCGGGGTACCGCAAGACCTATGCGATGCTGGCCGTGAACTACGGGTCGGTGGACGTCCGCTTCGCCGCGGACGGGATCTGGCGGGACACCCCGGCGGGGGTGGCGCATTTTTTGGAACACAAGATGTTCGACATGCCGGACGGCGAAAACGCGCTGCAGGCGTTTGCCCGGACCGGCGCGTCGCCCAATGCGTTCACGAGTCACGCCATGACGGCCTATCACTTCGCCTGCACCGACCGCTTTGAAGAGAACCTGCGCACCCTGCTGCGCTTTGTGTCCACCCCCTATTTTACCAAGGAGAGCGTGGACAAGGAGCAGGGCATCATCGGGCAGGAGATCCGCATGACGGAGGACAACCCGCACAGCCAGGTGTACGAGAACCTGCTGGCGGCCCTCTACGGCGCGCACCCGGTCCGGCTGCCGATCGCCGGGACGGCGGCGTCCATCGCCGGGATCGACGCCGAGATGCTCCGCGACTGCCACGCGACATTCTACCGCTCCGCGCACATGTGCCTCTGCGTGGCCGGGGACGTGGACCCGGCGCGGGTGGAGGCCGTCGCCGGCGCGGTGTGGCCGGCGGTGCGGGGCCCCGCCCTCACGCGCGATTACGGCGCGCCGTCTTGGGAGGCCGCGCGCGGCGGCGTCTCCCGGACCATGGAGGTCGCCCGGCCGCTCTTTGCCTTGGGCGCGCTGTGCGCCCCGCCCGCGCCGGGGACAGAGACGCTGCGCTTCGAATTGCTGGGGGAACTCGCGATGGAAGCGCTCACCGGTCCGGCGTCGCCGCTGTACAAGACGCTCTACGAGAAGGGGCTGATCAACCGCGACTACGGGTACGGCCTCTTCCGTGTGCCCGGGGGCGCGTGTCTGGTCGCCGTGGGCGAGAGTCCGGAACCGGACGCCGTGCGCGCGGCGCTCTTCGACGAGGTGGCGCGGCTCGGGCAAGACGGGATGGACGCGGCGCGGTTCGAGCGGCTGAAGCGCGCGGCGCTGGGCGCCCGGCTGCGCCAGATGGACGCGCCGGAGGCGCTGTGCCGCCTGCAGGCGGACGCCCACTTCGCGCACGCGCGGTACTTCGACGTGCCCGCCCTGTTCGACACGCTGACGCCGGACGCGGCGCGCGCGTTTTTGTGCGAGGCGTTTGTCCCGGCGCGCGCCGCCCTGTCCGTCGTCGCGCCGGTGGCGGCGCATCAAGAAACAAGGTGAGAGTCCCGGCGCGCCGCGTGCGGCCGCTGCCGTTTTGACGAAAAGGAGGAGCACGCCATGACAGACAACCCCATCGGTTTCCCCGGGCTGGGGCTTCAGTTCGATCCGAGCCCCGTCGCATTCACGGTCTTTGGCCGCGGCATCTACTGGTATGGCATCATCATCGCGGCGAGTTTCCTGCTGGCGGCCTACTACACGGTGCGCCGCGCCCCCCGCGTGGGGATCCGGCAGGACGATTTTATCGACGCGCTGCTGTTCGCCGTGCCGGTGGCGATCATCTTTTCGCGCCTCTATTACGTCGTGTTCAACTTGCGGGAATTCACCTACGACCCGGTCAAAAACCCGTACCCGCAGAAGGTCTACGAGATCTGGAAGGGCGGCATCGCCATCTACGGCGCGATCATCGGCGCGGTGCTGACGGCGTACATCTTCTGCCGCGTGAAAAAACTGCGGTTTTCCGCGCTGATGGACGTGGCGGCCCTCGGACTCCTCATCGGTCAGTGCATCGGGCGTTGGGGCAACTTCATCAACCGCGAGGCGCACGGCACGCGGACGGATCTGCCCTGGGGCATGGAGGTGTTTGTCAATCGCATCGGCGACGAGATCATCAACAACCGGGTCACGGTGCATCCGACGTTTTTGTACGAATCCCTGTGGACGCTGCTGGGGTTCCTTCTGTTACATAGGGTGCTCACGAGACGGAAGTTCACCGGCCAGGTCTTTCTCATGTATGTGGCCTGGTACGGCCTGGGCCGCGGCCTGATCGAGGGGCTGCGGACCGACAGCCTGTATTTCTTCAGCACCTCCCTGCGCATCTCGCAGGTGCTGGGGTTTGTTTCCTGCGCGGCGGCTGTGGCGCTGCTCATCTACAACTGGCGTTTCCGCACGCACGACCCGGCCACGCTGGCGGCGCTGGACAGTGAACCGTCGACGGATCACGGACCGGCGCCGGAGACCGACGAGGCCGGGGAAGTCACGCTCGATGTGGCCGGACCGGAGGCCGAGGCGGCCGCGGTCGAGGCGGCCGTGGAGAGCGTGGAGAGCGGGCCGCCGGACGGCGCCGGGGAGACTGTGGAGCAGGCCGAAGGGGCCGGGGAAGCCGAAGGGGCCGAACAGAGCGAAGCGGGCGAAGAGACGGAAGCGGCGCCAAAAGGGGCGCCGGAGGAGGAGACGCTGTGACGCTGATCGACGGAAGGGCCGTGGCGGCCCGGCACAAGGCGGAGATCGCGCAGGAGGTGCGCGCGCTGGCCGCGCGCGGGGTCACGCCGGGGCTCGCGGTCGTCATCGTGGGGGACGACCCCGCGTCCCGGGTCTATGTCGACAACAAAAAGAAGGACTGCGCCCACTGCGGACTCCTGTCGGAGGAACACGCGCTGCCGGGCGACTGCGCGCAGGAGGAGCTGCTGGCGCTCATCCAAACCCTGAACCGGCGCGCGGACATCCACGGCATTTTGGTGCAGCTCCCGCTGCCGGCGCATCTGGACGAGAAGGCGGTGCTGCTGGCCATCGACCCGGCCAAGGATGTGGACGCGTTCCACCCCTACAATGTGGGGCGCATCATGATCGGCGACTTCGACTTTGTGCCCTGTACGCCGGCGGGCGTCATGGCGCTGCTCGACGCCTACGGCATCGAGGTGCGGGGCCGGTCCTGCGTGGTGGTCGGGCGCTCGAACATCGTCGGAAAACCCCAGGCCATGCTCCTGCTGCACCGCCACGGGACCGTGACCCTCTGCCACTCCCGCACCAGGGATTTGGCCGACGTCACGCGGCGGGCCGACATTTTGGTGGCCGCCGTCGGCAAGGCGGGGCTGATCACCGGCGACATGGTGAAGGAGGGGGCCGTCGTCATCGACGTGGCGATGAACCGGAGCGCGGACGGCCGGCTCGTGGGCGACGTGCGCTTCGACGAGGTGGCGGCCAAGGCCTCCCACATCACGCCGGTGCCCGGCGGCGTGGGCCCGATGACGCGCGTCATGCTGCTGCGCAACACCCTGATGGCCGCCCGGCGGCGGCACTTTCCCGATGAAATTGTAAAATAAAGGATTTGACAAGAGGATGGGACACAAGACAGACATCGAGATCGCCCAGGCCGCCGAGCAGTGGCCGGTCGCCGAGATCGCCGCGTCGCTGGGGCTCGCTCCGGACGAGTGGGAGCCCTGGGGCTGGGACAAGGCCAAGCTGAGCCTGTCGCTGCTGGTCTCGCGGCCGGTGCGGCCGGACGCCAAGCTGATTTTGGTCACGGCCATCTCCCCCACCGCGGCGGGGGAGGGCAAGACGACCGTCAGCGTGGGGCTGGCCGACGCGCTGGCCCGGTTGGGCAAGCGCGTGGTGCTGGCGCTCCGCGAGCCGTCGCTCGGCCCGGTGTTCGGCGTCAAGGGCGGCGCGGCCGGCGGCGGATACGCCCAAGTGGTGCCGATGGAGTCGCTGAACCTCCACTTTACCGGCGACCTCCACGCCGTCACGGCGGCCAACAACCTGCTGGCGGCGCTCATCGACAACCACATCCAGCAGGGCAACGCCCTGGGGCTGGACCCGAGGCGCGTCACCTGGCGGCGCTGTCAGGACGTCAACGACCGGGCGCTGCGCCATGTGGTGGTCGGGCTGCGCGGGCCGGCCAACGGCATGCCCCGCGAGGACGGATTTGACATCACGGCGGCCAGCGAGGTGATGGCCACGCTGTGCCTTGCCGGCGACCTCACCGATCTCAAGGCGCGTCTGCGCCGGCTGGTCGTGGGGCGTTCCTACGAGGGCAGGCTGATCACCTGCGGCGACTTGAAGGCCGAAGGCGCCCTGGCCGCCCTGTTGGCCGACGCGGTGAAGCCCAACCTGGTGCAGACGCTGGCGCACACGCCGGTGCTCGTGCACGGCGGGCCCTTTGCCAACATCGCCCACGGTTGCAACAGCGTCATCGCCACGCGGCTGGCGCTGGGGTTGGGCGACGTGGTGGTCACGGAGGCGGGCTTCGGCGCCGACCTCGGCGCCGAAAAATTCATCGACATCAAGTGCCGGCAGGC
>JAITDM010000091.1 GCA_031282535.1 Oscillospiraceae bacterium | reverse complement strand
CCTCTGCGCCACCGGCGTCGGGATCGGGTATGCGGGCGTGCGGAGCGCGCTGGCGGGGGCGTCGTCAGGCGGCGCGCTGGCCGCGCCCGGTCTGTTGGCGCTTGTGGCGGCGGCCGTCTCGATCCTTGTGAAGGAGGGGCTTTCCCGCTACACCCGGGCGGCGGCGGAGCGGACCGGTTCCTGCGCCCTGAAGGCGGACGCCTGGCACCACCGCTCGGACGCGCTCTCGTCCGTCGGCAGTTTCGCCGGCATTCTCGGCGCGCGGCTGGGGCTTCCGATTCTGGATCCGGTGGCTGGCGCCGTCCTTTGCGTGTTCATTGTCAAGGCGGCCGTCATGATTTTCCTCGACGCCGTCGCCCGGATGACGGACCGGGCCTGCGACGACGAGACGACGGCCCGGATCCTCGCGGCTGTGGCCCGGCAGCCCGGCGTGCGGGGCGTCGATCAGCTCCGGACGCGGCTTTTTGGCAGCCGCGTATACGTGGACGTGGAGATCCGCGCCGACGGCACGGTTCCCCTGCACGAGGCCCACGACATCGCCCAACGCGTCCACGACGCCATCGAAGCAGAATTCCCTCCCGTCAAACACTGCATGGTCCACGTAAACCCGGACGGCGTTTGACGAAAGGGAATTGAAATTAGCAGACAGTGTCTGCTGTTTTCGCGCGTCGGCATTGAAAACGCTAATCAGCGATTCACCCATTTCAGATTCAGCAGACATCGTCTGCTGAATTAACGGCGCTATAGATAATGTCCATATCAATCAGCAGTTTCATGGCGCGCGAGCCTTTCCTCTCGCACCTGCGCAAGTGTGATGCCGCTGTTTGGAATAATGCCTATCAGAGACTTCACACGCTGCACATTGTCACCATCAACGCGGAGCGATGGCCATCATGCGAAGCTATCTATCGCTGCTTTCAAGGATTGATAAAGTTCTACGCGCCGCCGGGCGCCGCCGGCGATGTTGTACCATGCGCTCTCATCTGTGCCCCACTGTTTCGATATTTGGACGGCACCGTCATAGTCAGGGCGCGGATATGTTGTGGTTTGATCATCACTAAAAATGGTAAATATAAACACGCTCTGCGCATCACTTCCGGAGGATGTTTTCTTGACAAATTGAAGTTCTATACTATCGACCGGCGTAGAATAGCTGGGTACAGAGTTTGGCTGAAAGAATTTTTTGGTAAATCGGCTGTCATACAGCACGTCATAAATAGCCTGAATCTCCGCTTCCTCCGTGAACGTATCACTGGACAATACCGATCCACCCTCCACGCCCGGTGTGATTCTCATTTGTGTGACAGCAATGCTCGCGACTTGGTCCCGGGGCAGCATGGCGTCAAAACGCTGCGGAATCAGATATGTCAATCCAACAACGACCAGACATAGAGCAAGGATACCTGCCACCAACTTGACTCTGTGTTTGACAAGAAACGTTTTCAATTTGTTTACCCCCCCATTGCTTTTTCAGTACTGACAGTTTACCTTTTCAGAAGACGCATAATAGCCGGAATGCCTACATTCATCAAAAAAATGACAAAAAACACGAGAACAAAACTCAGGTGACTGCCAAAAAAATATCGCTTCTGAGATAATATCTCGACAGAATCTCTGTTAAATTGCACGAGATAATTCTCAATCCTGTCATCGAATGCTGTTCTGCTTTCGGATTCATTGGCATCCAAAATTCCGGACAACTTATACTTGGGTAAAACAACATTCTTCTGGAATGTGACCAACTTTGTTGTGTCGCCACTGCGTACCAGATAAAATACAAAGCCTCCGCCATCCAGCGAATCCACGATCTCGGCCTGCTCTGAAACCGTATTGCGTGCAAGACTTTCAAGCTCCTCTTTTGCATAAGTATAAGAGAAAATATGATGCGCTATATATACGAGGATCACAAGCACGCATGCAATCAAATACAATTTTCTATATAGCTTCATGATGTATCCCCCCTTTCCCGTCTTTGTTGAGCGCTGGTTTTGACCTGAATGGTAAAAAACACTCGTTCGCGCCAAATTTACTACCCTTCGCGCCTCCGACCACATGCGCAGTGTGAAAAAACCGCACAAGATATATCAATAATATACCAGAGTTTTATTACTTGTCAATAGCAAATTTCATTTCTCTGTTGAGAAGCAGCACCAAAATTGTACACAAATGTAATAGATGAGGACAAAAAGCGGTACATCGCGTCTCTTTTTGTCCTGCTCGTATATCAAAACATTTGACAAAATGCACCTACCGGGTATACAATCATCACATACCAAGTACAATGCACCCAGGTGGGGGCGAGGGGGCGACGAAGATGGGTAAGAAGCGGACGGAAATGACGCCGGAGCAATCGTTTTTCGCGGTGTTCTGCATAGAAGCCGTGGCGGAAGCACTGGGTACGACGGGCGATAAGGTCTACGAAATGCTCGCGGAGGACAGCGATATCCTCGATGGCTATGTAATCCCTTTCTATGACGTGCTTCACACACAGGGCAAGGAGTGGGTCGTCAGCGACCTGCTCGGACTGATGACAAAGCGAGGCGTCATACAATGATACTGTACCACGGTTCGTATACGGCGGTAGAAAAGCCGGATGTCTCGCTTTCACGCGAGAAAACCGATTTTGGCAAGGGTTTCTACCTCACGCCGCTGGAAGACCAGGCCATTCGCTGGGCGGAGCGGTTTAAAGAGGAACACGGTATGGGCGTGGTCAGTTCCTACAGCTTCTTGGAAAAGGTAGGCGAAAAACTGTCCGTCGACGTCCGCGTCTTGGAGTTCAATACGCATACGCAGAAATGGTTGCAGTTCATAACCGACTGCCGATTGGGCAAAACTGTTCCGGAATACGACCTTATCATCGGCGGCGTCGCCAACGACAAGGTGATTCAGACTGTGCAGCTGTATTTTCAGGAAGTGATTTCGGCGCGTGACGCCATCAGACGGTTGCGTTACAATAAGCCAAATTTTCAGTACTGTTTCAAGACACAAGCAGTCATTGATCAGTACATCAAATTTATGGAAGCGAGGGAGATCTGATGAATGCAAACGCCGATATCAAAAACTACGTATACAACGGCGTGGTGAACGAATACGCCAAACTGACCGGCGTTTCGATCCGCGACGCGTTTGATACGCTGTACAAGTCACGCTTATACAGCCAGATCCGCCGCGGCGTCTCCTACATGCACTGCCGCAGTGAAGGCTACCTCGCGGAGGAATTGCTGCTCGAACAGCAAAAAACAGCCCGCACCAAACAAACGGCGCCATAAAACAATTTACAATCGACCACCAACCATGTACAATAGACACAGTGGATCGCTGTGCCGCCAAAAACAACCCCCACAGGCACCACACCGGCACAGCCACCCACACATAATTGGCAATAATTCCCAATTATGCATTATGAATTATGAATTTCGGAATGGTTGTGGAAAGATGGCGCGGTATGGGTTTGGCGGCGGGAAGACGGAGCTGAAGATCTTCGTGTTGTATGTCATGCGCCATGTGCCGGATCCGGTCACGTTCGACCAGATGAGCGAAATGGTGCTGATCGACGACAACATCAATTATTTCCTCTACTGCGAATGCATCGCCGAGCTGCTGGAGAGCGGCCTCATGCGCAAGGAGACGGATGGGGACGGCCGGGACATCTACCTCATCACGCCGCGCGGGGGCGAAACCGGCCGTATCGTCGAGAGCAGCGTCCCGTTTTCGCTCCGGCGGGCCGCCAAAGAGACCGTGCTGATCGTCCTCAACCGGATCCAGCGGCACGCGCGCCTCGAAGCCCACGTGATCGAACGGGACGGCGAACCGCTCGCGAGTATCAAAATGACGGACGGACGGGACGCGATCTTGCAAATGGAACTCATGACGGGCAGCCACGCGCAGGCGCGGGAAATCTGCGGCAATTTTCTGCTCCACGCCGAACGCATCGTGGACCGCGTGCTCCGCTCCCTGCTGGAACCGTACGACGACGAGGAAGCGGACGAGTCGGAGGACGAACTCTCCGGCTGGCCTGACGGCGGACTGGGCTGAGAGAAGCGGTTTGACTTCCCAGAAAAATCCTTGTTGACTTTTGCAAGAAGATCCTTTATAGTATTCATAATGAACAACGGCGTTCACCAGTGCCGTGCGCGAATCCGCGTGCGGCACTGGTGAATGTTTTCCTTTTACAGGGGACACCTCAGGGGAAGAGTGCCGGAAAGGACTGGGCTGAACATGCAAAAAGAGGGGCAGGTGCGCATCCCATCGGGCTGCGCGATCGCCGGGATCTTCTCCCGGACAGGTACCCGGATGGACGGGTCGGGCATCATCCGGTCTATCTCCACCATGCACGACCGCTCCAATGGGCTGGGCGGCGGGTTTGCCGGTTACGGCATCTACCCGGAGTCCAAAGATTACTACGCGCTGCATATCTTTTATAACAACTCGTCGGCCAAGGCGGAGTGCGAATCGTTTTTAGACAGACACTTCGACATCATCAACCTGTCCAAAATCCCCACGCGCAAAATCCCCGCCATCACCGACGAACCCCTCATCTGGCGCTACTTCGTCACCCCCCTGCCCACCCGCCTTCAGGCGAGCCAGCTCGACGAACGGGAGTTCGTCGCCCGGTCGCTGTTTCGCGTCAACACCCGGATCGAAGGTGCGCATGTGTTCTCCAGCGGAAAGAACATGGGGGTGTTCAAAGCGGTGGGCTTCCCCGAAGACGTCGGCGCGTTTTACCGGCTGGAGGAGTACGAGGGCCACTGCTGGACCGCGCACGGCCGCTACCCGACCAACACCCCGGGCTGGTGGGGCGGCGCCCATCCCTTCGCGATGCTCGACTACTCGGTGGTGCACAACGGGGAGATCTCCTCGTACGACGCGAACCGGCGCTACATCGAGATGTTCGGATATAAATGTACCCTGCTGACCGACACCGAAGTCATCACCTACATCATCGACTACCTCCACCGCAAAGTCGGCCTGACGCTCCGCGAGGTGGCCCGCGTCATCGCCGCCCCGTTCTGGTCCTCCATCGCCGGACTCCCCGAGGAGGAGCAGGCATGGGTCAGCTACCTCCGCAAGTCCTTCGGCAGCCTGCTCGTCACCGGCCCGTTTTCCATTTTGCTCGGGTTCGATCGGGGGATGATGGTGCTGGGCGACCGGCTGAAGCTGCGCTCGATGGTGGTGGCCGAGAAAGGTTCGATGGTCTACGCCGCGAGCGAAGAGTGCGCCATCCGCGTGCTGGAGCCGAACGTGGACCGCATCTGGGCCCCCGGCGCGGGAGAACCCGTGATCGTGACGCTGGACGGAGGTGACGCGTGATGCAAATGCTCTACCCGGAATACGAAGTCGTGCGCAACCCGCAGCGCTGCATCACCTGCCGCGTCTGCGAACGGCAGTGCGCCAACGAGGTCCACGTGTACGACGAGGAACTCGACACCATGCGCTCCTACGAGGAACACTGCGTGGCCTGCCACCGCTGTGTCAGCCTCTGCCCCACCAAGGCGCTCAAGATCGTCAAGACGGACCACACCTTCCGGACCAACGCCAACTGGACCGGAGAGGTCATCGGCGAGATCTACCGGCAGGCCGAGAGCGGCGGCGTGCTGCTCTCCTCCATGGGCACGCCTAAGGACTACCCCGTGTATTTCGACAAGATGCTCATCAACGCCTCGCAGGTCACAAACCCCTCCATCGACCCGCTGCGCGAACCGATGGAGACGCGGACATTCCTCGGCCGGAAGACCGTGCGCGTGGAGCGCGGCCCGGACGGCCGGCTCATCGACAACACCGCCCCGCAGCTCACGCTGTCCGTTCCGGTCATGTTTTCCGCCATGTCGTACGGCTCCATCAGCTACAACGCGCACGAGAGCCTCGCCCGCGCGGCGCGCGAGCTCGGGATCTTCTACAACACCGGCGAGGGCGGGCTGCACAGCGACTTCTACCAGTATGGCGCCAACACCATCATCCAGGTGGCCTCGGGCCGTTTCGGCGTCCACAAGGACTATTTAAACGCCGGCGCGGCGGTGGAGATCAAAATGGGCCAGGGCGCGAAGCCCGGCATCGGTGGGCACCTGCCCGGGGAAAAGATCGTGGGCGACATCGCAAAGACCCGCATGATCCCGGAGGGCTCCGACGCCATCTCCCCCGCCCCCCACCACGACATCTACTCCATCGAGGACCTGCGCCAGCTCGTCTACTCCCTGAAGGAGGCGACGGAGTACAAAAAACCGGTCATCGTGAAGATCGCCGCCGTCCACAATGTCCCGGCCATCGCGAGCGGCATCGCGCGCAGCGGCGCGGACATCATCGCCATCGACGGATTTCGCGGCGGCACCGGCGCGGCGCCGACGCGCATCCGCGACAATGTGGGCATCCCGATCGAGCTGGCGCTCGCCAGCGTGGACCAGCGGCTGCGCGACGAGGGGATCCGCAACGACGTGTCCATCGTCGTCGGCGGCAGCATCCGCAACAGCGCGGACATCGTCAAGGCCGTGGCCCTCGGCGCGGACGCCGTGTACGTGGCGACCTCCGCCCTGCTGGCCCTCGGCTGCCACCTGTGCCGCACCTGTCAGCTCGGCAAATGCAACTGGGGCATCGCCACCCAGCGGCCCGTACTGGTGAAGCGCCTGAACCCGGACGTCGGCTTCAAGCGCCTCGTGAACCTCGTCACCGCCTGGCGGCACGAGATCATGGAAATGATGGGCGGCATGGGCATCAACTCGATCGAGGCCCTGCGGGGCAACCGCCTGATGCTGCGGGGCGTGGGGCTGAACGAAAAGGAACTGTCGATTTTGGGCATCCAGCACGCGGGCGAGTGAGCGCCCGCCGGGCGCCTCTCATCGCGGGTCCGGCTGTGCGACCGGATGGGCAATCAGATGTGTAAAGGGAAGAGGCATTACATATATGAAACGGATCTACGTCAGTGAAAAATGGTGTCTCGGCTGTCATCTGTGCGAGTATTACTGCGCCTTTGCGAACTCCGGCTCGGACGACATGGCCAAGGCGCTGATGAACCGGCGGATCAACCCCCGGATCCAGGTGGAGGAACGCGGCGGCATCAGTTTTGCCGTCTCCTGCCGCCACTGCGAGGAGCCCCTGTGCGTCAAGAGCTGCATCACGGGCGCGCTCAGCAGCGAGGGCGGGCTCATCACCATCGACAAAAACCGCTGTGTGGCGTGTCACACCTGCGTCCTTGTCTGCCCGTACGGGACGATCATGCCCTCCGACGACGGGATGATGCAAAAGTGCGAGCTCTGCCTGAAAAACACCATCGGCGAACCCGCCTGTGTCAAATACTGCCCCAACAGGGCGATCATCTACGAGGATTCCGACGTGCCCGCCGCCGCGCGGTAGAGGGGGATACAGAGTATGAAGACAAAGCAGTACGTGATCATCGGCAACTCCGCGGCCGCGATCGGCTGCGTGGAGGGGATCCGGCAGCTGGACAAAGCGGGCGCGGTCACCATTGTCTCGCGGGAGCCGCACCACACCTATTCCCGCCCGCTCATCTCCTACCTGCTGGGCGGCAAGACGGACCGGCAGCGGATGCGCTACCGCGACGCCGATTTTTACGAGACGCACGGCGTGCGCCCTCTGCTGGGGCACACGGCGCTCTCGCTGGATCCGGCCCAAAAGACAGTCGCGCTGGACGACGGGCAGGTGCTCCCCTACGACAAGCTGCTCGTCGCGACCGGTTCCGTCCCCTTTGTCCCCCCGATGGAGGGGCTGGACCTCGTGTCGAAGAAATTCACCTTCCTCTCTTTGGACGACGCCGACGCGCTGGCGGACGCCGTGACGGCGGACAGCCGCGTGCTGATCGTCGGCGCGGGCCTCATCGGCCTCAAGTGCGCCGAGGGGCTCTCCGGGCGGGCGGGCTCCCTCACGGTCGTCGATCTCGCGCCGCAGATTTTGCCCAGCGTCCTCGACGAGCGGGCGGCGGCGCTCGTGCAGGCGCACATCGAGCGGCAGGGCGTCCGGCTCCTGCTCTCCGTTTCGGCCGCGCGGTTTGAAGACGGCGCCGCGCACCTGACCGACGGCTCGACGGTCCCCTTCGACGTCCTGGTGCTGGCCGTGGGCGTGCGGCCCAACGTGTCGCCGGCCCGGGAGGCGGGCGCGACGGCCGGCCGGGGGCTTATCACCGACGAGTACATGCGCACGAATCTCCCCGACGTCTACGCCGCGGGCGACTGCACCGAGAGCTTCGACATCACGAGCGGCGAACGAAAGCCGCTGGCGCTGCTCCCGAACGCCTATCTGCAGGGCGAGACCGCCGGGCTCCACATGGCCGGCGGCGGCAAGCCCTTTTGCACCGCGATGCCGATGAACGCCGTCGGGTTTTGGGACCTGCACATCGTCAGCGCCGGCAGCTACACGGGCAACGCCTATGTCCAGTGCGAAGAGGGACATTACCGCAAACTCGTCTGCCGCGACAACCTGCTGCAGGGCTTTATCCTGATCGGAGATGTGCTGCGCGCGGGCATCTACACCGCGCTGATCCGCGACCGGGTGCCGCTCGACACGATCGATTTCGAACTCATCAAGGACAAACCGGGCCTCATCGCCTTCTCGCGGCGTGACAGGCAGAAGAAACTGGGGGTGAAACCGGCATGATCATTCGGGCCGGCGGTATGCATTTTGAGGACCTGTGCCGGAAGATCCGGGAGGCCGGTGAGGATGTCCTCGTAGAAAACTGCCAGGGGCAGCGCTACATCGGCAGCGGGATGCACGGTGTGAACATCGAACTCTACGGCACCCCGGGGAACGCGCTCGGCGCCTATTTCGGCGACGGCCGCATCACGGTGCACGGCAACGCGCAGGACGCGACGGGCGACACGATGGACGGCGGGACGATCGTCATCCACGGCTCCAGCGGGGACGCCACCGGGTACGCGATGCGCGGCGGCCGGATTTTGATTCGGGACAACGCGGGCTACCGCGCCGGGATCCACATGAAGCAGTACGCCGACAAACGGCCCGTGCTGGTGATCGGCGGCCGGACCGGCAGTTTTCTCGGCGAATACCAGGCGGGCGGGCTCATCCTCGTGCTGGGCCTGCACACCGACGGCCGCCCCATCGTCGGGGAGTTCTGCGGCACCGGCATGCACGGCGGCCGGATCGTTCTGCGCTGCGACGCGCCGCCCACGGGTCTGCCCCGCCAGGTCATGGCCCGGCAGGCGTCTGCGGAGGATTTGGAGGAAATTGTCCCGCTGATGGACGAATTTTGTTCGACTTTTGACATTAGATGTGATATGATGTCGAAAAGTACCTTTTTTATCCTGACCCCCGACAGCCGCAACCCCTACCAGCAGTTGTACGTATACAACTGAACACGGTGGCGCGGGCGCGGCGGTGAACCGAAGCGGAAAGGAGTGCCTCCTGTGACGTACACCACAAAAGAAGTCCTGCAGTTCGTGCAGGAAAACGACGTGAAATTTGTAAAACTGGCATTTTGTGACATTTGGGGCGTGCAAAAAAACATCTCCATTGTGTCGCGGCACCTCGAGGCCGCGTTCGAAGAGGGCGTGGCCTTTGACGCTTCTTCCATCGCCGGGTTTTTGTCGGTTGAGAAGTCGGATCTTTGTCTTTTCCCCGACCCCGCCACGCTGCATGTCCTGCCCTGGCGGCCGCAGCAGGGGCGCGTCGTGCGTTTTTTCTGCGACATCCGCTACCCGGACGGCGCCGCCTTTGAGGGCGACACGCGCCGGTTGCTGGCCGAGGCCTCCGACAGCGCGGAGGAGATGGGGCTCTTCTGCCGGGTCGGCAGCGAGTGCGACTTCTATCTCTTCCACATCGGGGAGGACGGCACGCCCACGGACACCCCCTTCGACAACGCCGGGTACCTCGACGTGGCGCCGCTCGACCGGGGCGAGAACGTCCGGCGCGACATCTGCCTCTATCTGGACCAGATGGGCGTCACGGCGGAGAACTCCCACCACGAGCGCGGCCCGGGCCAATACGGCGTCGACATCCACTACTGCGACATCCGCAAGGCGGCCGACGACCTCGTCATTCTCAAGTCGGCGGTGGACTCCATCGCCGCGGCCAACGGGCTCTGGGCGTCGTTTATGCCTAAGCCCATCGAGGAGCAAAACGGCAACGGGCTCCATTTGAACTTTTCTCTCGCGCAAAACGGCCGCAACATCTTCCGGACAGACGGGACGGAGCACTCCCCCACCGCGGAGAGTTTCATCGCCGGGATCCTCGCCCACATTGCCGAGATCACGGCGGTGGCGAACCCGCTCCTGTCGTCTTACATCCGTTTCGCGCAAAACGAGGCGCCGCCCTACATCTCCTGGGCGCACCAGAACCGGTCGCAGCTCATCCGCATCCCCGCCGCCTCGGGGGACCACTCGCGCATGGAACTGCGTTCGCCCGACCCGGCGGCCAACCCGCATCTTCTGCTCACGCTGCTGCTGCACGCGGGGCTGGACGGGGTTCGACAGTCACTGCCGCTGCCGCCGCCGATCGACGTGAACATGTATGAGCAAGGCGACGACACGGAGGCGCAGCGGCTGCCCCAGTCCCTGGGCGATGCATTGGACTGCATGGCGGACAGCGATTTCGTCCGTTCGATCCTGGGTGATGTGTACACCGAGAAGTACGTTCGGTTCAAGCGCGAGGAGACGCGGTAAGGACGGCGTCTCCGGGCACCCACCGGCCCGGCCGGCCCGGGTGCCGGTCTTAAAGGCGATGCCGCACCGTGCGCCGACGACGGCGCTTGGCCGGATCTGTTTCCGGCCTGGTGCGACGGTCCCGAGGCTTGGGAGAGGTGGTGGTCCGTTTTGGAGAGTATCCTGATTGTCTCCGGCTCGGAAAAGGGCCGGGAGGTACTCCGTGATTTTTTGTCCGTCCATGCGTACCAGGACGTCGTCTACACGGGCCACGCGGCGGAGACCAAACGTCTGCTGCTGGACCGCAGCTTTGATCTGTGTGTGATCAATACCCCCCTGCCGGACGAATTCGGCTCCGAGCTCGCCATCTCCATTGTGGAACAGGGCGTCTCGCAGGTGATGTGCCTCGTGAAGAGCGACGTGGCGGATACGGTGTCCGCAAAATTGGAAGATTATGGAATTTTTGTGTTGGCGAAGCCATTGAACAAGCAGACGCTCTGGTCGGCCTTCAAGCTGATGCAGGCTGCGCACCACCGTTTGCGCGGCTTACAGAATCAAAACGACGTGCTCAGGCAGAAGATCGAAGACATCCGGCTGGTGGACCGGGCGAAGTGTTTGCTCATCTCCTACCTCAAGATGACGGAGCCGCAGGCGCACCGCTACATCGAGAAGCAGGCCATGGATCTGCGTCTCCCCAAGCGCGAGATTGCGATCCATCTGATCCGCACGTATGAAGAGTGAGGACAATGCATAATTCATAATTTTTCATTTTTGTGAAGGGTGGGCGTGATTGGTGAGAGTCAATCGGGATTATCAAAGGTTGCAGGACAACTATTTATTTGTAGAGATCGGGCGGCGGACGAGTGCTTTTTTGGAGGCGCATCCGGAGACCGATGTCATTCGTTTGGGGATTGGCGATGTGACGCGGCCGCTCTGCCCCGCCGTGGTGGATGCGTTGAAGGCCGCTTCGGAGGAGATGGAGACGGTCGCCGGTTTTCATGGCTACGGTCCGGAGCAGGGGTACGCTTTTTTGCGCGAGGCGATACGGGATGTATACGGGGCGCGCGGCGTGTCGCTCGACGCGTCGGAGATCTTCATCAGCGACGGTGCGAAGAGCGACATGGGCAACATTTTGGACATCTTTGACCGCGACAATGTCGTGCTGGTACCCGACCCGGTTTATCCGGTCTATGTGGACACCAATCTGATGTTGGGGCGGCCGGTGGTTTTTTCCGGCGGGGTCGAGGAAAACGGTTTTTTGCCGGGGCCGGACCCGCGTGTACGGGCGGACATCATCTATCTCTGCTCTCCGAACAACCCCACGGGGGCTGTCTATGGGCGGGAGGACTTGCGCAGGTGGGTCGATTACGCGCGCGAGCAGCATGCGCTGATTCTTTTTGACGCGGCCTACGAGTGTTTTGTCCGGGACGACAATCTGCCCCGCAGCATCTACGAGATTGAGGGCGCGCACACCTGCGCCATTGAGTTCTGTTCCCTCTCCAAGACGGCCGGCTTCACGGGGACACGCTGCGGGTACACGGTGGTGCCCCACGCGCTCGTATACGACGGCATGCAGCTGAACAAGATGTGGCTGCGCCGTCAGACGACGAAGTTCAACGGGGTGCCCTACATCATCCAGCGCGGGGCGCAGGCGGTGTTCACGCCCGAGGGGCAGCGGCAGGTGCGGGAGGTGACGGACTATTACCTTGGCAACGCGCGGATTCTGGCTGATCTGCTAGACCGTTTGGGCGTCTTCTACACAGGCGGGCGCCACTCGCCGTATTTGTGGCTAAGGTGTCCTGGCGGGCGGAGTTCGTGGGAGTATTTCGACTTTTTGCTGACGACTGCCCACGTCGTGGGGACTCCCGGCGCCGGCTTCGGCCAAAACGGCGAGGGTTTTTTCCGCCTCTCCAGCTTTGGCGACCGCGCCCGCATCCAGACCGCCGTCGAGAGAATT